>JABDFZ010000016.1 GCA_013286325.1 Bacteroidota bacterium
GTAAACTGATTGCAATCGCTTAACCAATAAAGCAATGGCAATCAAAAAGCCAATATAACAGTTTCAATAATCATTAGTAATTATACCATTGTTTTGTTACAAAGTAAACAACAAGGGCGTTTTGTGCAATGCTGGCAAACATACATTTAATAGGTTCGGAGAAAATTTAACAGAGATAAAATCAAGGACATAAGGACATGTAAAGAATTTTAATATCATAACGGTTTACTTGTAATAGTTAATTCATTAGCCTGCCTGCCAAATCAATTGTCCGGGCAAAGGGGTTTAAAAATCGATTTGCTAATATGACAAATTCCCGGCGGGTAATTGCGCGGTTTATATCAAAGTCTGACTTGAATTTATACTGCGTTTTCCATGCTTTCTGCATGCTTTTATACAATATATCGGGGTCGGTTAAAGTATTATCGCTGATGAATGACAGTGTGTTGCCTATTGTAAATTTCTCTCCTAATTTTTCCTTATTAAACCATAAAAAAGCGCGGGTGTATATCTCTGTCAAAACAGGTTTTACCTCCCCGGTATTAACCAGCGAATCGGGCATAAAAACAAATTGTGCATTATTGCCTATTTGCTGTTTCCCGCGCAGCATGCCTGTAGCGCATACTTGCTGAACAGCCCTCCATGCAGGGTCGTTTTGTTTAATATCGGCAAATGGCAAAAGGTATCCCTTAAAATCTAAAAGCTCACCCTGTATTATGCGTACGTTTAAATGCTGGGTAGTGGTTTTAAAAAAGGCACAAAATGCCGCTATGGTACCAACACCCTGCCCCAGTTGAAGTTGTAGCGGTAGGTACTGAATATTTTTATCACCGGGCAATACTTTTTCTGTACATAATATATTATCAGCGTCCCTTACTAAAACAGCATTTACAGGGATGCAGTAGGCAGGGTAAGGCGGGTAATTATTTTTAGGTGAATTGTTATCAGCAGATTGCTGCCCCGGGAGGGCTTCGCCTGTGGCTATTGATGTACGGTATAATTGCGATGTGCTGTTATCTGTATGGTTATCAAACCTAATAGGAAATTTTGCGCCTGCTTTAGTAGCAACATCGCCATTTTCAGTTGCATCAACCACAATCCTCGCTTTAATAGTTATGTTTTTTCCGTCTTGTTTAATGGTTGTTTCCCATCTGTCGCCATCTTTTTTAATAACTCCAAATGTAGCGTTCGAATAAATAGTGAGGTTTTTTACGGTATCGGCAATTTTTTTAAGAATAGATGCGCCTGTTGTAAGATCGAGTTTTAATGCGGCGTTTTTAGCTGTATCGTATCCTGGTGTTTTGCTGTAAAAGTCTTGTGCGTGTTTGCGGAATTCGCCCCAGATACCAGATGGTATATTGCTGTTGGCATCTATGGTAAACATTATACCAGGACTTGTGCCTCCGCTAAGTTTTAATCCATCGTTTACCCATATGGCTTTCACCTTGCTGCGGGCGCATTGTATTGCTGTTGCAATACCACTTGGGCTGCCGCCAATCACCAGTACATCGGTTTTTATAGTTTGGGCGTATAATAAAGAACAATGGGAAACGAACAAAAACAGGATCAGTTTTTTTATCATAGGGGTGTAAATAACTTCTACAAAACGCTAAATTAGGCTAAAAGCTTATTGAAGATTAAAATAAATACCTAAATTAAACTTTTTTAATTACCATGATTGACGAACAATTGAAATTCCCGGCCGGAAAGTTTAAGGCTCCGGTATCTTATACTGCCGAAGATATACGCAAATGGATCACCATTATAAAGGAATTCCCAGGAAGGCTGCGCCAGGCAATTATCGGCTTAAATGAAAAACAACTGGACACGCCATACCGTACAGGCGGCTGGTCGTTAAGGCAGGTTGTACACCATGTTGCCGACAGCCACATGAACTCAATATTACGCTTTAAATGGGCGTTAACAGAAGATAACCCAACCATAAAGCCATTCGAAGAAGCTGACTGGGCCCTGCTGCCTGATTACCGCCTGCCTGTTGAACCATCGTTAAGAATACTTGAAGGTTTGCATTTGCATTGGGTGGCATTGCTTGAAAGCTTTACAGATGAGGAATGGAGCCGTACATTTATGCATCCTCAATCCGGCGAAACCATGCAGCTCAAAAAAGCGCTGGCTTTATATGCATGTCATAGCAAACATCATTTGGCGCATATTACAGAAACGATCAAGACGTTTTAACATTGATTAAAGGATTACGCTTAGCGACGTAATCCTTTAATCATTTTACCAGGCAGGTTAGAGATTAAAAATATTATACTCCAGCCTGATCAGGTACATATGCGCTGTATTTCTTACCATAGAATTATACAGTGGCAAACGATACGAAAAATCAACCCGCAGTTCGGTATTAAAGATTAGCTGAACAGCCGGAGCTGCATCCAGGTAGCTTTGCCTATATCCGGGATTTATCTTACCCAAAAACTCCGCGTACACATTTAAATTTACCTGTTTGTAGCTTGTGTATGCTTTTGGGAGCAGCAAGTAACCGGATGATAAGGTATAGCCAATTGCATTTTTAGCATTGGCCGACGGCACGTCATAGCCACCCCGGTTATCCCAGGCGTGCAGGTAACTTACCGAACCGGCCAATGCCAGTTTATGCAATAACTGGGTGAAAATCACTCCGCTTTGAAGGCCGGAATTATCTCCCTCCAACGTAATTTCCTGGTTAACTATAGGGTTATTAATGCTTGATAGTTTTGCAAAAAACGCTCCACGAAAATGCCTCTGCACTGAATCGACAGATAGAAAGCGGTACTTGGCATAAGCGCTGCCACCTTCAAAATGCTGTTGCCCCTGGTAATAATCAGAAACATACAAAGAACCATGCAACATTAAATTTTTGCTGGCGCCATACATTACTTCAAGGGTACTCCGATTTTTATATGATGGATTAAAGTAACCCTGGTTCTCGAGCCTGATACCGAGCGAATGCGTTGCCATATTGCTGGCCGGCTCGGTACTTACATATAATTCCTGCGAAAATACAGGGCACACTAACGCCAAAAGGCATGTAGCCAATAATAAATGCTTCATAAAATTATAAAGCTTAAATAGCTACGTGATAAAGCCTGCCTGTTTTTGCAGTATTTATCGCAGCAATCTGGCCCAGATATTTTTTGGATACAGATTTTGGCGCAAAACCTTTGTCGACGATAGTTATAGCTACTTGTCCGTCCAATGATTTCTCAGGTTTGTTCATTAACTGGAAGGTGTCGCCACCATAGCTAAAATAATTGTCGGCAATTTTTACGTTAGCAAAATCGAAGGTGGCCTTCAGGCTATTCACAAAAAAGCCTGCATCCTGTACTTTTTTACTTATCAGGTCGAAGTTTACCTGCTCACCGGCTTTAAAAGTGATGGTAAAAAGATTACGCATCAGGTCGGGTTTTATATCAGTAATAAAAGGCAGTGTTCTTAACGATTTTTCTGTGGCTTTGGCACAAAGGGCGCAGGTTAGGCCGCTAACCTGTAGTTCGGCTTTGGTAAATTGAGCCTTGGCAATTCCTGTGGTAAGCACCAACAGGG
The DNA here is from genome assembly GCA_013286325.1 of Bacteroidota bacterium. Lineage (GTDB taxonomy): Bacteria > Bacteroidota > Bacteroidia > Sphingobacteriales > Sphingobacteriaceae > Mucilaginibacter. The sequence goes on from JABDFZ010000016.1 coordinate 3,550, forward strand.
TAATAAATATTTTAAGGAATTTCATATCGATCAAAAAAATTAATAATTAAAAAATAACATTAGTTGTCTTTTAGCTGCCAGATGCAGCATATTAATATTGATCAGATACGGAAGTTGCAGTTTTTCAAAAAGGTGAAAATATTATCTACGGGAGGCTCGGGCGGGTCTTTATTAATCTTATTCTCTACAATAAACTGCTTTGCTGATAAGGAAATGTACGCAAAAGGCAGGCTTGGTGTAGTTAAATTAAATAAGCGGGATGAAAACGGGGTTGATCCGGATTGATGGGCATCTTTAACCTTTATTTCGAAACGCTTATCGTGGCAGCACTTCATTTTGCAGGATGCCATTATGCCACAGTTTTTGGCCGGAGCATCAATTTTTACAGAATATATATTGCTAAGGCAGTAATGCAGATTAAGCGCAAAGCCAGTTACTGTAATCAAATACAGCATTATTAAAAGCAAGGCTCCTGATTTCTTAATCATAAACAAAAATACTGTTTAACTTATTGATTACAATGGCTTTTAGACGAATAAATTTACAATTTTATTGATTACAACGTATTAACACTCATAAATAATACAACCGAAGTTTCTTTTTGCCGTTCATTAATATTCCAATAAGTACTAAGGAGTCTGTCTTTCTCCTCCGCAGAAACAAGGCGAAAGCCATGCCGTTCATAAAGCCGGATCGCCCATGAGGCTGCCGCCCAGGTGCCCACTAATAATGTTCCCTCTGTTTTACTTATCAAATTATTAAGTAATGTGCTGCCGATGCCTTTGCCCTGTTGGGTACTTCTTACATAGGCATGGCGAATCAGCATAACATCCTGCACCTTTTGAAGCCCCATTATGCCAGTTAAAACACCTGATTCTTCCCAGCCCCAAAAATTGACCGCGGCGGCGATCTCCGTTTTGAGGGCTGCATGCGACATATAAGGTTCGTGCCAGCAGTCATCGGGAATAACTCCTCTGTAGGCTTCGGCAGCTTCATTTATAATTTCGTGTATAATGGCAAAATCAATATTGGTACATCGCCGGATCATATTATTTATTTTAAAGGTTTCGGTAAATCATGAACAAGGAACAGGTATAGGTTGATTATGGCAGGTAGTAAACCAGCCAAATTTAACCCAATAAAAAGGCCCCGATCAATAGGGGCCATTCAAATATATTTATATGTATCGGCAATTAAATGCCTTTGTCATCATTACTTGGTAAGCTTGCTATCCTGTAAGCGGTATTTCCATCAGGACCGGTCACTTTTTCGTAATAGATGTTATTAGGGGAAACAAAATATTTTTTACCGTTAAGGGTAACTTTACGGCAATCGTCAGGTAACTGGTTCACAACATCACCAACCTGCGGGGCAGCTACAGCTGCATTAGGGTCAGTAACCGCATCGCCGGTGTTTAAAACACCATCTTTACCGGCTACAACGTATATCTTTTTGCCTTTATCATCAACAGTTTCTTTATAATATACACCGTCCAACTCGTAGTACTGTACACCATCAATCTTTATCGGCTGTGCATCCTGAGGAAGATCAGGAACGCCTGCTCCAACCGGTGGTTCGGTAACCTGGTAGCCGCCATTGTCATAAGGGCTATAAAAAATACCGCCATAATAATAATATAGCGATGATCCCCAGTAAAACGGATAATAGCCAAAAGGCAGCACACCTAAATAGAACCCAAGATGCGGATAACCATAATAGCCTAAGCCTGTACGGTAAAACGCGCCGCCATGATAACCTGTTGAACCACCAAGATAATTACCTGTGCGGCCCCTGTACGCAATTATCCCTGAATTAGCGCTGCGCGTGGTTGCATTGCTTCCAATATTATTTCCTCGGCTGTTAAATCCGGTGCTGTTACGCACACCGATTGATGAGCCGCTGCTGTGAAAACCGCCGCCACCGCCTGATCTTATACCACCGCCGCCACCGCCATGGCTTGCACCGCGCTGAGCATCGGCAGATGCTATCATCAGCACGGAAAGCATCCCGGTTAATAATAAACCGGATGCATATTTATATAACCTTTTCATATTTTTATTATATCTATTTAACTAACAGAAATTTTTTATTTTAAGTATAGGGGGCTTTAAAATAAAGCTATTACCCGTTAGACAAAAAAGCTACACAAAGGTTTAATGCCTTATCAAAAATATTCACCAATTTATCAATTTCCTAATTAATTGTCTTCTAAGTACAATTATCCCTGAATTTCTATTGTTCCATGCGGGAAAATAAGCTTAAATGTGCTCCCTTTTCCCTTTTCAGAAACAACCTCAATTTTTATACGATGGAATCCGGCTATTGATTTTACAATTGGTAACCCAAGGCCAAAACTATCTTGCTGAAGCGATTGCCTGAATTTTTTAAACCTGTTAAAAATATATGGAAGATCTTCATTGGAAATCCCAATACCGGTATCAATTATACTAACTGTGAAGGTATTGTTTTCGCGGGCTGCAATAACTTTTATATCACCATTCTCATGGTTATATTTTATAGCATTATTAATGAGATTAAAGAACAGGTTGAACAGCAGGAATTTATTTACGTTTATCAGGTACCAATCTTGCGGCACCGATGCTTCATAGCTAATATTTTTATCCTGAAATCTGATAGAGATCTCTTCATGAACCTCCTGCAGCAGCACATTGAGCGCGATCTTATCTTCTTTTAAAAACTGATCATTTTCAATCTGCGATATCAGCAGCAGGGTTTTGGTTATGCTTTTTAAACGGTTCAGTATTTTTTGCATTTCCAGCAACCTGGCTTTAAGCTCATCAACAATATCCTCCCGCTCGAACATATTCTCAATTTTCGATTGCAAAATAGATATAGGCGTCATCAGCTCGTGCGATGCATTTGAAATAAACTCACGTTCCTTCTGAAATGCACTCTCAATGGTCTCTATCATCTGGTGGATACTTATATCCAGATGTTGAAAATCGGAAGTAGTTGTTTTTACCTCTTTAAAGGAGCCAAAATTGGGGAATTTGTGGCCAACAAGCTTGGTTTTTATAATTAACCCCAATGGCCTCAGCACATAGTTTGAATAAAGCTGATCTGCCAATATGGTCAGCAATATCATCCCGACTAAAACCCGGAAGGCGAGACTTTGTAATGGCCGTGTAGTTTCGGTAATTGCATCTACGCTTATGGCAATTTCAAGCAGGTACTTTTTATTTTCGACCTTAAAATTGTGGCTTAATATGCGGTACTCAATGGTATCGCCCTGTAATATGCGTTTTTCATTTTTTATGGTATCAACATATCCGGGCAGCGAATCAACATCGAGGCTAACGTAATCCTCTTTAAGCGGCGTATAGTAACTTGCATCACTTTCACCAGCCTGTATATAGCTTTTTATACCCTGTGTACCAACTATTTGCAGCAGCTTGTCTTTCTGTTTGCGAAGTTTATTATCGGTATAAGTTTGGTTAATATTTTTGATAAGTCCGGGCAAAAGGAGCACAAAAATGGTCACTATCACCAGTTTCGAGATGGTATTAAACAGCGTAAGTTTGGTTTTGAGCTTCATTTTTAGAAACCGGAATTAAAATTAAGAGCCAAGAATCAAGAACCAAGAGTCAGGAAGTTAGTTTATTAAAACGAATAAATCAGATAAAAATTCAGTAGGAAGTCCTTATATGAGAACTGTTCGTTTTCTATCTTGATTCTTGAGTCTTATATCTTGACTCCTTTCCTCAACTGTTTATTTTTATTTTATATCCTAAGCCACGCACCGTTTCAAGCCAATCTGGCGGGGCGTGGGCGTTTAGCTTTTTCCGGATGTTTTTTATGTGCGCATCAATATAATTGGAATCGTAGTCGTCATTTATAATACTTCCCCAAATATGTTCACTCAATTGCGAGCGTGTTAATGTGCGGTTTTTATGTAAAATTAAATAGGCTATAAGATCAAATTCCTTTTTGGTAATGGTATTTATCTCGGTATTATAATAGGTAATGGTACGTTCAGTAAGATTTATTAAAAACCCGCTCAGGTCAATAAGGTTTTGGTTTAAGCCAAAACGCCTGCGGGTAATGGCCTGCATCCTGCTTTGCAGCTCTAATAATGAAAAGGGTTTCGCCAAATAATCGTCGGCTCCCAAATCCAATCCCTTTATACGGTCATAAACTTCGGCCCTGGCGGTAAGTATAATGCAAATAGCTTCGGGATTGTTTTTTTTCGCTTCTTTAAGCAGGTCGAGGCCATCGTAATCAGGGAGACCAAGATCAATCAAAATAAAATCGTAAAGGTTAACCGCAATTTTTTCAGAGCCAGTAGTCCCGGTATAGCAAATCTCACAGATGTAGTTGTAGTTTGTCAGAAAGATTTCGAGTTCATCTGCAAGGGCCTTTTCGTCTTCAATTATCAAAACATTCATACTGGTTTAAAAAAATAGGTAGTAAAATGTCAGGTTAAAAAAAACTTCATGCCTGTTTTTTAGTTCGCCCTCTACGTTAACCGGGATGGAATACTTCCACGATGCCTCTAAAGTATAGTGTGGCCGGTTATAAGCTACTGGTAGTTTAATGCTGTAGTTAAGTGCATTAAACCTTCCATTATTGTACGGTTTTGCAGGAGAGCCCTCAAGTGGTTCATGCACGTCGGCTAAAGCAAACCGATCTAAATGGTCGCTAGAAAATTTCTGCACAAAATTTTGCGTACCAAAAATTGCACTGATACCCGGATCGAAAGAAAGATAGTCCTGGTCATCAAAAATCCCCCAGGAGGTCTCAATATGTTTAGTTGTGTTTAGGGTGATCAAAAAATCGCTTGATTTACCGAAAAGATAATCAGTTGTAATACTTGATTTAGCTATTTTCCAGTCGTAACTATTTTTAAAATTGATATCGTTTGATGATGCTGATTTTATTACATCTGCAGCATCTTTGTTAAAGAAAAACCGGCTATAGCTTATAGTACCGCTTGCTTTTTTTGAGTATTTATAAAAGTAGCCCGCTCCCAAATCTATCTCATCAATAAGCGGGTTATAACCCAATACCTTCATAGCCGAACCATATATAAAAAAGCCCGGTTTGGAATTATAAACAACATCAGTACTCATAAACGGATATTTGATGGGGCTGGTACGCCCATAAAACCAAACATCGCTGCCATAGTTAACTCCGACAGAAACAGACTGTTTCCTTAAAACAGAATCTGTATCGGCAATAGCGTGGGTTACCCCACCTTTATATAAGGACATTCTTAACGCATCAGCATTTACAGCAGTACAAATTACAAGGAAGATCAATACAAAATAGTATCTCATTGAGGTTCGGTAAATTATCTGTCGAATTTGTTAATTGCCATTTCTCCTTGGTATTTCAGGCGGTCGTTCCAAACCTTCAGGTCTCCGTTGCCGTTTTGGCTTTACTTTGGGTTTAGTTGTTGCCTGGTTATCTGTAGATTCAATTTTCTCCGGCTTTGGCTGCTTCTTTGCCCTGGCTACTTCCTTAATTTTCTTTTTTTCGTCCTGCTCCTGTTTTTTGCTTTTTGTGGTATCAGTCAATACCCTATTCAAAGACAAACTTATCTCCAATTTATTACAAACAAAATCAAAATTGTTATTTTTTATTTTAGCAGATGATAAACATGGTGCAAATATCAATAACAGGACAATATAGGCAAACCACTTTATCATTGAGGAGTAGAAAATGTTAAAATTCTTTTCAAATGTATTTAATTAAATTTCACCCATTTAATTAGTACAGTTACATAACCTTTTACAAAGGCAATATGCTATAAATCCAGACTGATCGGAATTATATAATTGAGGTTTATTACAATAGTGCAAATAGTGTTGTGTATACACCGATACAGATTAAATTTAGCTTTATTTCTTCATACTAAAATGGAAAAATAAAAACTTAATTGATGCTTATATTTTTTGAAGTGTACACACGATCATGATCATCAATGATCATTGAAGCCATTTGGTTTAATTGGTTTATCAGATATAAGCCTGCATTAATACCTATTGAGAGTACAGGTGTAGCCATAGCATCGGCAAGTTCGGCTGTTGTGCTTAAAATGCTTACGCTTTTAATTTTGCTAACCGCGAACCCTTTTTTAGGATTAAAAGAAGCTGAAGGCTTTTTAGTATTTATAGTGGCATATTTTTCGGCATTAACAGAGGTTGCTACAGCCATATTGCTGATAACAACGTTTGCAAAGGGCTGATTTTTCTGTGTAGGATCGGCTGTAGCAATAGTCCACGGCTCATTATCTGGCCTGGCACCCCAGGTTAGCAAATCGCCCCCGGCATTAATTACCCCGCTGCTTACCCCTTGCATTTGTAATATATATTTTGCCCTGTCGGCAGCGTAACCCTTACTGTTTGAGGCAAAGCCTATGCGCATGCCGGTTTCTTTCAAAAAAACAGTTTGTTCTTTTGCATTAAGCTCAACATTTTTATAGCTAACAGTACCAACCAGCTTTAAAACCGGATTACTGCTTTGATCGGTATCAAAGACGGTATCTTCTTTATCGGTAGTAAAGTATGTGATATCAAAGGCCCCATGAGTAAGTGCTGATATTTGTAATGAGCGGTCTATCAGCCTGAAGATCTCTGCATTGGTTTTTACAGGTTTAATACCTGCATTACGATTTATTTCGTTAACAGCGCTATCATCGCTAAATGCACTCAGCATTTTTTCAACGCGGTTAATTTCTGCTATTGCATCGTCAAAACGATCATTTGCCCATTCAGGGTTGTTTCCAACAACACTAATCTCAAACTGGTCACCCATCAGACGTACAGCACGCCTGAAAACAATTGAATTACGGGATATGGTTTTTACAGCCAGCATAACTTTATAGTTTTTACAGCTTTATCCGGCATTTTAAATACGATAATGCAGAATACCGCTAAAGTTTAAACGCTAAAGTATGGGCGCTTTATGAAAATGAGATGAAAATGAATTTTTGATAAATGCAAAAGACCGCAATGTGCGGCCTTTTGACAATACTATTATAATTTATAGATAAAGACCTATCTAAAGCCTGCTTAGGCTACAGTTCCTTCTTTCAGCTTCTCTGCATTTTCAGCAAATTGCAGGGCTTCCATAATATCCTGTAAATCGCCGTTCATAACTCCAACCAGGTTATATATGGTTAATCCAATCCGGTGTTCGGTTAAGCGTCCCTGCGGATAATTGTATGTACGTACCTTGGCAGAACGGTCGCCGGTTGATACCATTGTTTTACGTTTTTTGGAAGTTATTTCCAGGTGCTTTTGCAGCTCCATTTCATAAACACGCGAACGTAATACCTGTAAAGCTTTATCGTAGTTTTTTAGCTGAGATTTCTGGTCCTGGCACTGTGCAACAATACCTGTAGGTATGTGTGTTAACCTTACTGCCGAATAAGTAGTATTTACAGACTGCCCACCAGGCCCCGATGCACAAAACAAATCCTTACGGATATCGCTTACCTGCAGGTCGATATCAAATTCGTCTACCTCGGGCAATACTACTACTGTAGCAGCTGATGTATGTACGCGGCCCTGGGTTTCGGTATCAGGTACACGCTGTACGCGGTGCACGCCTGATTCGTATTTTAAATTACCATAAGCATCCTCGGCATTTACGTTAAACACAATTTCCTTGTATCCCCCTGATGTGCCTTCGGTATAATCAACCAGTTCTGTTTTCCAGCCGCGTCTTTCGCAATAACGCATATACATACGGTAAAGGTCGCCTGCAAAAAGAGCCGCTTCATCGCCACCGGTACCACCACGGATCTCCACAATTGCATTTTTTGAGTCTTCCGGATCTTTAGGAATCAGCATTAAACGTATTGCTTCTTCCATTTCGTCCTGCTTAACCAGCAGTTCGTCAAGCTCCATTTTAGCCATTTCGCGAAACTCTTCGTCCTTTTCGGTGGCTAAAATTTCTTTATTGCTATCGATGTTGCTCATAATGTTGCGATAGATATTATACTGATCAACAACTTTGGCAAGATCTTTATATTCTTTATTCAACTGGGCAAAGCGCTTCATATCAGCCATGGCATCGGGGCTACTTAGTTCAGCTTCTACGTCTTTCCAGCGTTGAAATATAGCTTCTAATTTCTCTAACATAAAAATTCATCTTAATACAAGCCATAAGGTTTACCGGGCCTGTAAAAAACGTACAAAGGTACGGAATTTAAGTAATATTTAATTCATGCTGGTGTAAAGAGACGGAGCTATTACTTTTCAAAAAACATTATGTAAGCACATGACAAGCCTGCCGAAGACAAGTCCAAGACCTTGCCAGCGTGAATATTCTGTGAGATGCCGAAATAAATTCGGCATAACGTATGTTTTATTTGGCACCCCTACCAGGCCAATATAAAGGTTGCTCTAAATTTAAATTATAGATAAAGGTATTTCAGTAATATTAGTCTTCCTTTTATCCGCCACTTACTTCAAAGCTTGCCAGTAAATTAACATTCGGGTCCATCTTTACTTTTGCTGGTTTTGCTTTTACTTTAAACCGCGAGACTGTGTTTTTATTAGTTATGTTAATAGTATGCAGCTGGCCATCAATAGAAAGTTCTAAAGGAAACTGGTATGATAAATCCTGTTTTTGGGTAACGCTCAATTCTATATCGCCTTTTGCAGCATCGTATTTCCAGGTAACATTCAGCTGAGGGTGACCGGGAGTATATACCCATTGCTGAAAAAACCGTTTTAAATCCTGTCCGCTGGCCTGCTCCATTATTTTTTGCAAGCCGCTGGTATAGGCGTTGCCACCATTGTATTTGGCATAATAATTCCTGATGCCTTTCCAAAATGCAGCGTCGCCCAATTTTCTGCGCAGCATATGCAATACCCAGCCGCCTTTTTGATAGCTGTTAGCGTTTAACAATTGCATATAGTTGCTTTTTACCAAAGTGTCGACTATTGGTGTATGCCTTCTTTTTTCAAAACCGAAAACGGTCACCCTGTCCTCAATCTCGCGCTTCCGTAAGGTATCAACACCGTACTTGTTTTCCAGGTAAAGGTTAGTCATATAGGTAGCAAAGCCCTCGCTTAACCAAACATGGCCAAAGTTCCGCTCGCTGGCTGCATCGCCAAACCACTGGTGTGCAATTTCGTGCGCCATCAGCTCCTCAATACCCGGGGAAATGGTAGAGTTTTCATAGTAGAATATTGCTCCTGCATTTTCCATTCCGCCAAATATGGTTTTCGACTGTACATTGGCCAGTTTTTTATAAGCAAACGGACCAACATTTTTTATATAGAACGGCAATATTTCGGTAGCAACCGCATAGCTTTTAAACCCGGCATCTTTGTTTTCAGGAAAAACATAGGTATAAACCGGAATATTTCCAACATCTCCGGGATGGTCTATTGCAAAATCAGCAACACCAATAACCATTACTTTGGTAGGCAACTCTGCTGTTTCTTTATAATGAGTTAGTTTTAAATGATTGGGTAATACGGTTTCCTCAATCTTTAAGCCATTTGCAACAACCCCGTAGTGATCTGGTGCGGTAACCACGAAATCAACCTGAGCCTTATCACCTGGATAATCGGCACATGGCAGCCAGTTATGGGCGCGGTTGGGCCAGTTATCGCCAAAAAAAGTGCGGTGTCCGAATTTATTGGTCGAGATGATCAGGCCATCAGCAGGAATACCCTGATAAATAACAGTATAGCTGTGTACACTATTCGCCTTTATAGCAGCATTAATATTTACTGCATCACTATCCTGTGCGAAGGATACATTTTTATCATCTTCTGTCACTGCCGATACCAGCATCCCTTTGCCTTTACTACCAGTTTTAACGAGATTAAGCTGAAAAGAATTTACATCCTTCAAAAATTTGATCCTGATTTTAGCCTGCCCCTTAATAGTATCATTTACATCATTTAGCTGGATGGCAAAGCGGTAGTGTTGTACATCAAATACAGGAGCCTGCGCCTCAGCAAACAGGCAACTCATCAACCCTAAAACAAAAAATGAACAAGCTTTATACATGGTGGTAATATTTAAAAACTAACTATAAAAATCTTAAAAATTTGGCATTAAATAGTGATTAGTGATAACTATATGTTACTCAGGATAATCCGTTTGATTTGTATCATCGTTATTAAGTATTTCCCTTAATATTTTTTTAGCTTCCAATTTAGCCCGAATAATCGAGATGATGCTTAAAACAATATAAAAACAACCGAAAAACAAGGCTGCTTCATATTCCCGGTCAATAACAGTTGAAATTATAAGTAAAAATGGAAGTAGCGCTAAAGGAAGCATGTCCAAATAATAACTAAAACTTATTACGCTGCTATTATTCGAATTTTCTATCCTGACACTTCCTCCATCTAGCAATATAGCACGTTGAAAATTCCACCTTAGCGCCCATGGGTTGTTATAAAATATCAGATTGTCGTCAGATTGTTCCAATATTTCATATTCTTTTCCCTTCAATTTTGAAACTAACAAAATAATTACTGCTTTTGGCTCGAGGTGGCTTGTTTGTTTAATATTGTACTTTAATTTCAGCTGAGGGATATTTAGATAATTCATTAATCTTCTTCTCTCCCTTACTTCCACCTAAAACTTTTTATCATTCGGTCTACATCCTTTTTTACAAAAGTAAGTACCGGTTGTATCGAATCAAGCCTCGGCTCGCTATTGAAATAAAGCGCACCCCTGATATAATTCTTTGTGCTATCTGTAAGATAAAACTGTACCGATGAGGCTGCATTACCCTCGATAGTATAATAAATGCCATAAACCTTCCTGTCGGGATAGGCAATTACACCCTCGTCAATTGATGTTGCTTTTATACTATGCTTAAAGCTCAGTTTATGGGCATCCTCCACCAACTCATTGAATTCCTTTTTCGATAGTATGTGTTCATAGCTTAAATGCAGCGTGCCATTAAACTGCTTAAACTGCATATTTAACCAGCATGGTTTTGCATCGGGCTTTTTGTCAGGCTCAATTACTGCATATTTAGGGTATTGAAAGGTAAAAGGGCAGTTCGAGATATATGGCTGGTAAGCTTTTTCAGGAAAAACAATGCGGTAATATCCTCTTGGCTTTGGCGAATAATCATGATTATTGCCGCATGCAGCAAAAAACAATATTATTAGTACAGGCAGTAAAACTTTTCTCATGGATGTTTTTGTTTTGCAGTCCATATTTCCCAGCTTTTTTCAGCTTGAAGGACTAACATTTCATAACCATTTTTTATAACCGCCCCCCGCTCTTCTCCTTTTTTTAAAAATAAGGTTTTTTCCGGATTATAGATCAGGTCGTAAAGTAAGTGATCATCAGTAATAGCTTCGTAAGGAATAGGCGGACATTCGTCCACATTGGGCGAAGTGCCTACAGGAGTTGTATTAATGATAAGCATATGCTGCCTGATATGACGTGGTTTCAAGTCTTTAAATAACAGGTTATCGCCAATTGGCTTACGCGTTACTACTTTAAAGCTAATCCCCAGGTTTTCCAATACGCATTTAACAGCTTTTGCTGCACCTCCATCGCCTAATACTAATGCTTCATCATGGTGATCTTTTAGCAATGGCATTAACGACATTTCGAAACCATAAATATCGGTATTAAAGCCTTCCAGCCTGAAATCATGCCCTTTAATTCCCACCTCGCCCGAAAAAGCAGCTTCTACAGGGCTTTCGGCACTTATGCGGATACAATTTACTGCTCCGGCATTTTTGGCATCGCTTTCAACCCAATCTAAATATTTTAAAACCCCGATTTTATGTGGAACGGTAACATTAAGCCCGCATAGATCCGGGTGCTCCTTTAATAGGGCCGGGAGGTCATGAATATGTTCTATTGGGAAAAGGCTGTATGTTGAATCGGTTATGTTTTCCTTTTCAAACTTTTCGGTAAAATATTTTTTTGAAAAAGAATGAGAAAGCGGATAGCCTATAAGACCGTAATGTTTCATTCGGTTATATTTGAAATGTTAGTATTAGGGTGCGACACATATATCAGTTTCAGGCTGTAATATTAATAAGAAAACTTCAGTTTACCCCTTTTTAGCCGCTATCATCATATGCGGACTTAAAGCGAGTAATGATTTACTGTTTTCGGTGATTTTGAGCAGATCCATTAAGGCTTCTTTCTTTTTAGCATCGGCCCTGCTCTCAAAATAATTTTTATCCAGCCATATCATGCCCTCAACAGCATAGGTATCTATATATTTCAAGCCTGCTTCTTCAAATTCGTTTTGTAATTGTTGTGGCTGATGATAATAAGCCGATGGCAAAATACCGGGCATGCTTTTAGGTGCATTATGGATACCGGTAGTTAATTCTTCTTTGCACATTTCGTATATTTCAGGAATATGGATGCCACCATTTAACAAACCTGTAATTGCTGATACAGAATGATTAATGGCAAAACCAAGCACAATCCCGCTTGGCTTTAATACCCTTTTAGCTTCGGTTATACAGTTTATCCGGTCTTCTTTTTTTTGCAGATGGTATAAAGGCCCATGTAAAATAACTACGTCAGCAAAATTATCTTCTATATCCAGTTTCTGCGCCTCACCCAGAATACTTTTAAATGGCTTTTTTGCTTTAGCCGATCTTTTGTTAGCCTGTTTTATATGTTTTGGCACCGGATCGATCAGATAAACGTGATACCCCAAAGCAGCCAGCCATTCCGAATAAACACCAGGGCCGCCGCCTACATCTATAACAATCCCCTTTTTAGAAGGAAGGAAACGCTGGATCAGTTCCTTGTTTCTTTCAAATTCAAGCGGGCCAAGGCCAAGTTGTAACCTGTCTTCCTCGGATGTTTGGGTATAAAAAGCTTCTATTTCAGGATTGATCATTGGCAGTGCATGATTTACGGTCACCAAAAATGAGCATACTTTTTTGCATAAAGAATAAAATATATCAGAACTTAATCTGGTTGACCGGGAAACCTTTATTCTCTATATTGCCTTTAATGAAACGACTAATTATCCTTACCCTGTTACTATTCGCTTTTGCAAAAGGCAATGCACAAACAAAATCAACAGATGCTGTAAAACCACCTATTGAAATGATGGGGAGTTTTGAAGATGATTACCAGATAAGGTATAAAATAAGCGATACATTATGGTTTCAGCTACCGCACACCCGCTTTCATATTATTAAATGGAACCTTGAGAAAAAATATATCATCGCCCGGAACGACGTGCATAATCCGGGTGAAAAAGGCCTTTATACCCGCATTGACTATATGACTTTTAATGGGATGGAACCCTGGAAATGGGGCTACTGCCTCACAGCCTACAATGCCGCAACAGATGCCATTGCTGAAGCCACCGCTGCTGCCGACCGGGACAACCCGATGAAAGGTTGCGGAGGTTATCCATTTTCGAGGATGAAGAAGGTGAAATAGTGGTTTAATTTATTGCCCGTAATTTCTACTCTTCACCAACGAATGCAGTTGCCTCAATTTCAAGCAAAAAATCGGGGTTCATTAAGCCGGAGACAAATAAAACAGTAATTGCAGGCGGATTAGCGCTATTCATAAATTTTTGCGATGTTATAAATGCATCATAAGCGTTTTGCCCCTGAACTATATTGATATTCAACTTTATTACATCATCAAAAGTGGCATTGCAGGCTGAAAGAGCAGTTTGAATATTTTTCATAACCTGCTCTGTTTGTGATTTTATATCCCCTTTACCAATAATTTCCCGGTTTTCATTAACAGCATTCTGGCCGCCTATATAAATCGTTTTTCCATTTCCCTGTGTAGTTATTATTTGAGAAAAAGCAGAATTTTTTAGTAAACCATCCGGGTTGATACGTTGAATATTTGTTTTCATATTACTTGTAAAAATAATGAAATCTGAAATAAAAAAGTCCCCGGCATTAACTCTGGAGACTTAATATTTACAATAAATATTGTTTTACAAAAAATGATCAAAAGTATCGCTTCTGATGCCTAATCGGAGTGTTTCCAGCGGGATCACATCAGCCGGGGCAATGTTGCCAAGGCTTACATTTGCACCTATAAGCTTAATGAACCAAACCTGCTGCGCCTTTTGCGGGGCTTCCCAAATTATAGTGTCCTCGGGTATTTGAGTAAGGATCTCATCAACCAAACCCTGCCTTACTTCTCCCGAATCGCGGTAAATGCCTACGTTGCCGCTTTCGCGGGCTTCGGCAATTACTTTCCAGGCGCCGGCTTCAATCTCGGCGTTCATCAGTTTTATCCATTTATAGGGTGCAAAAATCTTCTGTACATCTTTTGAACCCACTTCGGATATTACAGTGATCTGTTTTGCCAGCTTTTGAATATACTCGCATTTTAAATCATGCTCCAGGGTGATAGAACCATCCGATACTTCAGCATAATCCATTTGAAATTTATCAAGCAATCGGCAATAATCATCAAACTGATTACGCACAATCATAGCTTCAAATAAAGTACCGCCAAAGTATACCGGAAGCCCTGCTTCCCGATAAAGCTTCAATTTTTCGGTAAGGTTAGGGGTTACATACGATGTAGCCCAACCTAACTTAACCATATCTGTATAAATACCGCCAACCTCAATAAAATCCTCAACCTGGCGTAAACTAAGCCCTTTATCCATAACCATAGTAATGCCGCTGTTTCGGGGTTTAACAACGCGCTCAGGGAGGTTATTGATGGTGTAATTCATAAATATCTTAATAGGTTATAGTCTATAACTAAAAGTACTAATGGCGCAAAGGTCGTAAAAAAAGCCAAAATTCAATTGAATTTTGGCTTTTTTTAGTGATCAGAGGTTAGTTGATTGGAGATTAGTTTTTTTTAGAATGACTTTTCCTAATCTCCAATCAACTAACCTCTGATCACTATTTCGTATAACGATTAATAATATCAACTATTACCTTGTTCTTTTGCAACTGTGGTAAATAGTCAAACAGGATATAATGTTTTTCCGGATCAGATGACAACGCCATTTCCAGATGACTCAATGCTTCGTTATACTCGCCTTTGGCAAATAAATAAGCAACCATGCGGTAGTAAAGCTCTGCAGCATCAGGGTTGTTTTTTATGGCCTGCGATATAACCTCTATAGCATCAACCAGCCTTTGTTGTTCATATAAAATAGACGAATAATCAAGCCATGCGTCTACGTCAATCGGGTTAAGCTCTACAACCTTTTCATAAGCGTGCTCCGCTTCAAGCAAATGACCGAGCTTATATTCGGCATCTGCTATGGCAAACCAGTAATCGGCGTTTGCAATATCAAGATCTAAAGCTTTTTTGTAGAAATGAAGCGCCTCAAAATAACGCTCTTCAAAATCAAGCGTAACGCCTATTCCAAACCAGGCGTCAGCCAGTTTTGGATCCATTTTAACCGACTTTTTGTAAAACGCCCGGGCATCGTCCATTTGCTCCAGCTTTTCATAGCATTCGCCAATGGCGCAATAGGTATCAGCGTTGGGTTGCTCATACTCAAAGGTATGACGGTACACCTCTATTGCTTCTGCATATTTTTCAAGATTAACCAATGCGTTGCCTTTATTAAAATAGGCCGATGCAAAGCTGTCTTTAATTAATATAGCGTAATCGTAAGCATCAATAGCTTTTTCAAACAAGCTGAGCTTGGTGAAAGCATTGCCTAAGTTATACCACGCAGCATAGCTATACGGTTCGTTATCGATATACTGCTGATAAAAGGTTACGCTCTCCTGCTGATTATCGAGCACATCATAACAAAAGGCCAGCTCATACAAAGCATCCTGGTTTTCCATATTTTGCTTCAGGCAAAGTTTCAGGTAGGTTATGGATGTTTCATAATCGCCCATGTTTTGATACACGTAGGCAATGTGCAGCAGCACCTCGTCAGTTTCTTCGGCAAGGTCAAGCGCTTTTTCATAATTTTCCAGGGCCTCGCCATAACGCTCCATACTTTCATACAGGTTACCGCGGATGAGATAAATATCAGGATCAGATGCTTCCAGCATTGCGGCTTTTTCAAGCGCTTCAAATGCCTCGGTCACCTTGTTGGTAACCACTAAAAGCTGGGCCTGTTTTATCAGGAAAACTGCGGCAAACGGATGCTGGTTGCGTGCATATTCGGCAACCTGTAGGGCTTTGGGCGGGTCGTTCTTTTCGATGTAGTAGTCGATAATGTTCTCAAACGCCTGGGCATCAAAAAAATACTGATCATGATTACGAATCATTTCTTCGTAACGCTCTACCGAAAATTTTGGGTCTTCGGTAAAACCAAATTCAAATTCTTCTTCCATTCAATTTTGTTTCAGAACATAAACTCTGGCTAAGCCCTCGAAATCGCTTTTCGAGCTTAACTGAGTTCAAAATACAAGTAATAAACATCCATAATACAAATTAGTTATCAACATTCAAACATTGTTAACAGGACGATTTACAAAGCCTTGATAATTAATGCGAATCATTTCGCCGGCAAAGGATGAGTTGATAATAATTTGCCTTAAAGATTTTTACCTTTGACAAAAGTAACAATTGTGAGCCTTAATATTTCAGATATTCTTAATCGTTTACATATAAACGACATTAATGATGCATTTAGTACAGGCAGCAATTGGGTAAGCAGCCCCAATGCAGCCATAAAAGATATTGTATCGCCAACAGATGGTAAAAAGATTGCTTCAGTAAAATTTGCCACTGCAGCTAACTACAACCAAGCGGTTGAAACAGCACAAAAGGCATTCATAAACTGGCGCACAATACCAGCTCCCAAGCGTGGTGAAATTGTCCGGGAGGTAGGTAATGCTTTACGTGCTAATAAAGAGAACCTGGGTGCTTTGGTATCCTACGAAATGGGTAAAAGCCTGCAGGAAGGCTATGGTGAAGTACAGGAAATGATTGACATTGCCGATTTTGCTGTTGGCCTTAGCCGCCAATTATATGGATTAACTATGCATAGCGAACGCCCGCAGCACCGAATGTATGAGCAATACCATCCGCTGGGTATTGTGGGTATTATTTCGGCTTTTAATTTCCCGGTTGCGGTATGGAGCTGGAATGCCATGCTGGCCTGGGTTTGTGGCGATGTTTGTATCTGGAAACCCTCGGAAAAAACACCCTTAACAGCTATTGCATGCCAGCACATTGCGCAGGAGGTTTTCAAAAAACATAATATTGACGAAGGTGTATCGTGCCTGGTTATAGGCGACAGAGAGATTGGCGAATTAATGGCTAATGATCCGCGTGTTCCATTGGTATCAGCTACCGGTTCAACCCGCATGGGTAAGTCTATCGGTACTGCCGTTGGTGCACGACTTGGCAGAAGCTTGCTGGAACTTGGCGGTAACAATGCCATCATCATCAGCGAAAATGCCGATCTGGATATGTCACTCATTGGCGCCGTATTTGGCGCAGTGGGCACAGCTGGCCAGCGCTGTACCAGTACGCGCAGGCTTATCATCCACGAAAGTGTTTATGACGCCTTTAAGCAAAAGCTGGTAAATGCGTATAAGCAGATCCGCATAGGCGATCCGCTGGATGAAAATAACCACATGGGGCCACTGATTGATAAGGATGCTGTTAACCTTTACCTCGATTCTATCGAAAAATGCAAAGCCGAAGGCGGGGAATTTGTAGTTGAAGGCGGCAAGCTCGAAGGTGATAAATATGCATCAGGCTGCTATGTAAAACCTTGTATTGCCGAGGTGGAGAATCATTATAAAATTGTACAGCACGAAACCTTTGCCCCTATCCTCTATCTTATAAAATATAAAACACTGGATGAGGCTATCGCCCTGCAAAACGGGGTGCCGCAAGGTCTGTCATCAGCTATCATGACCGGAAACTTGCGCGATGCTGAACAATTCCTGTCGTATGCAGGTTCTGACTGTGGTATTGCTAATGTAAATATTGGTACATCAGGAGCGGAAATAGGAGGGGCATTTGGCGGAGAAAAAGAAACCGGCGGTGGTCGTGAATCGGGTTCCGATGCATGGAAAGTTTACATGAGGCGCCAAACGAATACTATAAACTATTCAAAAACGTTACCCTTGGCACAAGGAATTAAATTTGATCTGTAAATTTTTAGTGAATGGTTGATTGAGTTGGATTGGGTTGATTAAGTTAAACTTATAGTTTTATGATCAACCACTCACTTAATCAACCATTCAACTTAATCAACCAATAAATAATGCATAAACTACGCAATTACGCTTTAAGCTCCCTTTTGTGCGGAGCATTGTTTTTTAGTATTAACGCTTCGGGGCAGCAAGCGCCAAAGGCCCAGCCAGATCCACCGAAAGACTGGCATACGATGGACTTGAAAACTGACGGTTTCTACGGTATAAGCCTTAAACAGGCTTACCAGTTTTTAAAAGGCAAAAAAAGTAAAACAGTTATCGTTACCACTATTGACAGCGGTATTGATACAGCACAAAAAGATTTGTCGAGCATTTTATGGGTAAACCCAAAAGAAATTCCTAATAATGGCATCGACGATGATCATGATGGCTTTGTTGACGATGTACATGGCTGGGACTTTTTAGGCGGTAAAGGCGGCAAGGTTGATTATACTGAAACTACCGAAGAAGTAAGGCAATATCATAAGCTTAAAGATAAATACGCAGGCTTAACTACGGCTCCTGCCGGACAGGAAAAGGAATTTGCTTTCTGGAAAAGTGTTAAAGCCAATTACGATTCGACCATGAGCAAATCGCAGGCGGAAATAAAAGATCTTACTACCGAGGTTAATGTACTTTCGGCAACCAATTTTTATTTAAAGAGAGAATTGAAACTGGGTTCAGATCAAACCTTTAATAAAGCCGATTTGGCAAGAATAAAAACAGCTAATGATACCATTAACCAAAGTAAAACAGTTTGGGAATCGGTTTTCTCGCAAATTGGTGAGGATACCAATAATGCCAAAGTACTGAAAGACCTTACAGAGTATTATGCTAAACAGAACAACAACGTTAACCCAGATCTTGATGCACGCGCGCGTATAGTTGCTGATGATCCGGATATAAATGATGGAAAACCTTATGGTAACAACGTGCTTAAAAACCCTGACGCCTCGCATGGTACTGGTGTTGCAGGCTTGATTGGAGCGGTGCGTAATAATGGATATGGAATTGATGGTGTTGCTGATAATGTGCGGATCATGTCGATAAAAGCTGTACCTAATGGCGATGAATATGATAAGGATATTGCTAACGCAATCCGTTTCGCGGTTGATCATGGTGCACAGGTCATTAACATGAGCTTCGGCAAAAAGATTTCGCCGCACAAAGACTGGGTTGATGCGGCTTTTAAATACGCTGCATCTAAGGATGTACTATTAGTAATGGCATCGGGCAATGACAACCAGGATATAGATGCCAAACCCGAGTTCCCTAATGATACCTATCTTGATGGATCAACCACCGATAATGTAATAAATGTAGGCGCATCAGGACCTAAACCTGATACCAGCCTTGCTGCTTCTTTCAGCAACTATGGAAAGATCCATGTAGATGTTTTTGCCCCTGGTGTAAAGGTTACCTCGATTGATACTGATGCAGAATTTAATACAGCCGACGGCACCAGCTTTTCATCGCCTATAGTTGCAGGGATTGCTGCATTGTGTTTGGAATATTACCCAAGCCTTAGTGCAAGGCAGTTGAAGCAGGTAATTTTAGAAAGCGCAACACCGGTAGTAGGTAAAATGGTTAATAAACCAGGCACAAGTACCAAGGTTGATTTTGCTTCGCTTTCAAAAACAGGTGGTATTGTAAATGCTTATAAAGCTTTGGAAATAGCATCCAAAATGAAAGGCGAAAGGAAACTTTAAACAAAACATAGCAATCCAATTAAATAAAACCCTTTGGTAAAAGCCGGAGGGTTTTGTTTTTAAAGAACGTTTGCTGCAGCAAACAAGCTCAGATTTTCTTACTACTTTTGCCTCAACCAATTCCGGTTTTTCATGAGTAAAACCTTTAACCGCCCTATTCGTGTTTTAGTTGCCAAAGTAGGCCTGGACGGGCATGACCGCGGCGCACGTATTATTGCTACTTCACTGCGCGATGCAGGTATGGAAGTAATCTATACCGGCTTGCGCCAAACGCCCGAAATGGTAGTGAACACAGCATTACAGGAAGACGTAGACGCTATAGGGGTTTCTATCCTTTCAGGTGCGCACATGACCGTTTTTCCCAAGATCATCAATCTGATCAAAGAAAAAAAGATGGATGATGTATTGGTTACGGGTGGTGGTATTATCCCGCAGGATGATATGGACGAACTGAAGAAAATTGGTGTAGGCGAACTTTTCCCGCCAGGCACCAGCACTCAAGACATTGTTAAATACATAACCGATTGGGTGCATCAACACCGCAATTTCTAAAATCTGGCAAATTATGTCATTCCAAAATTTACTGATAGAAAATAAAGGGCGCATACAGTATATTATTATTAATCGCGAAAGCAAGCTGAATGCGTTAAATAAAGATACATTGGCCGAGTTGCATACAGCATTTAATGATGCGTTTAATAATGCCGAAGTTGGCGGTATTATTATAACAGGCGCAGGCCAAAAGGCTTTTGTTGCAGGCGCTGATATTTCCGAATTTGTTGCACTTGATGCTGCCGGCGGCCATCAGTTAGCGCAGCTGGGCCAAACAACTGTATTTAACCTGATTGAAAACGGCAATAAGCCGGTAATAGCTGCGATTAACGGGTTTGCCTTGGGCGGTGGACTTGAGCTGGCGATGGCCTGCCATATCCGCATTGCTTCGGACAATGCAAAAATGGGATTACCCGAAGTTACTTTAGGATTGATACCCGGCTACGGCGGCACACAGCGCCTGCCTCAATTGGTGGGTAAAGGAAAGGCGTTTGAAATGATTATGACAGCCGATATGATAACTGCCGCCGAAGCGCGTCAATACGGTTTGATTAATCACGTAACAGAGCAGGATGAACTGCTTGCTAAGTCCGAAGAAATTTTAAATAAGATCTTATTGCGTGCGCCATTGGCAATAGCATCGGCAATTACTGCGGTTAATGCAGGGCTGCAGAATGGTATAAAAGGTTTTGAAACCGAGATAGCCGAATTTGGAAAATGTTTTGGGACTGATGATTTTAAAGAAGGCGTCTCGGCCTTTTTAGAAAAGCGAAAACCCGCATTTAAGGGAGAATAGGAATTTTATTACTTCCATGCATTCCTGTTATGAAAAACCTGATCATTATTGAGGCGCCAAGCAATCTGGGTTTAAAGGAACTTATACCCAACAAAGAGCCAGGGGTAAGAAAACTCCCCGACTGGCTAAAGGTGCGTGGTTTGTATGAAAAGCTATCGCCCAAATTGGTTATACGGGTTGAGCCACCTGAGTATAGTATGCAAATCGATGAAGTTTCGCAGGTTAGAAATGCTGACAGGATTATTAATTATTCAAAAACTCTATCAGATGAAATATATAAAGCTGTAAAATCAGATCAATTTCCATTTGTTATCGGGGGAGATTGCAGCATACTTATTGGCTGTGCGCCAGGCTTAAGAGCTGCCGGCAGGTACGGGTTGTTTTTTATTGATGGCCATACAGATTTTATATTGCCTGCTTTATCATTAACAAAAGGAGCAGCTGGGATGGATTTGGCTATTGTAACGGGTAACGGGCCTCATAAGCTTACAAATATTAAAAATTTAAAACCTTATTTTTCTGAAAACAATGTAGTTGCTTTTGGCAATAGGTATTTAAACAATGATTATGTAAATACCATTTTAAACTCCTCCATTACTTATTACGATTTAACGGCTGTACGTAAAACAGGCATCGAAAATCTTGTAAAACAATTTCTTGAAGATATCATCGATAAAAAACTGGATGGGTTTTGGATTCACCTTGATGTTGACGTACTTGATGACAAAGAAATGCCATGCGTCGACTCGCGGCAATCCGGAGGTTTAACTTATGATGAATTAACTTTAACATTTAGCCTGCTATTGCAATCGCCAATGGCAAAAGGGATAGATATCACCATACTTGACCCTGACCTTGATCCGGATGGTATTTATACTGATCGTTTTATCGAGCAGTTTATCGAAAGTATATCTGTTTTTTTATAGCAATAAGGCCTTTTCATGCCTTTGAAAATGTATTTGTTTAATAAATATGCAATTCTAAAATTGAGATAAAATGCCCCTACGGTGTTAAACAATGACATGGGAATTACAAAACTGACCAAAATTCGAAATTGGTCAAAAATTATCTTATTGTTAATCAATCGATTGAACAATCGTGACAATCGGATGAAAAAACTTATATATTTTGTGATGTTACTTTGTTCCGTGTTTATAAAAACACAACAATTTAATAACACATATAGTCATGAAAACTACATTAAAAATTTCAGCCTTAGTTTTAGCTTTTGCCGGATTAACCCTGGGCGCAAAAGCACAAACTACAACTTCTAAAACTTCAACTTCATCAAACGGAGTAATTTTAAGCATAGGCGTTGACGCAGGTATCCCGACAGGTAAATTATCAGATTCTTACAACTGGAACATTGGTGGTTCTGTACAGGCAGATATTCCTGTTGCACAAAACTTGTTTGTTACTGTTAATGCAGGTTACAATAGCATTCAGGGCAAAAGCAACTTACACGTAATTGATCCTGTTGCATTAGGTGGCGTTACAACTTACGATGCTACCAACATTCAATTGTTACCTGTTAAAGCTGGTTTAAAATACTTCATCGTTCCTAACTTTTATGTACAGGGCGAAGCAGGAGCAGCTTTTGCTTTAAATAAAAAAGATGTTGGTTTTGATAAATCAGCGGCATTTATTTATGCACCACAAGTTGGTTATCAGTTCCCGCTTGGTGGTAAAAGCTTTATTGATGCAGGTGTAAGGTACGAGGCCTCAACCAAATTCAACAGCGGTGTTGACGACAGCAAAGTAAACTTCTTTGCTTTACGCGTTGCTTATGCTTTCGGTTTATAATTGAATAAGAGAAACGAAAAGCTAAAAGAAAAATAAAGCGTAGTAATAGTTATTAATTATTAAAAACTATTACCCTGATTCTTAGCTTTTAACACAAACATCTACCTAAAAAAAGAGAGGCTTTTGGTCTCTCTTTTTTGTTTGTTATAACTTTTTGTGGTTCAAAAACGTATGATGGGATTAAATTTATAAATTAGCGGATTAGCATTGTTAATTAACATGCAAAAAGATCCCTTTATTAGTAAACCGTAATAGCTGGTATGAAAAAAATACTCATCATTGATGATGAAGTTAATGTTGCGTTATTGCTTTCAAAGTTTTTAACGCGTAACGGGTTCGATGTTACTACTGCATCAACCGGTACTATTGGTATGGAATACCTTAAAAACGGGGATTTTAACCTGGTTTTATGTGATTTCAGGCTGGAGGATACCGATGGGCGCGAAATGCTAAAAAACATAAAAACACAATATCCGCAAACCGGGGTAATTATAATTACCGGGTATTCGGATATAAAAATGGCTGTAGAGCTGATAAAGATGGGGGCTTACGATTATATTACCAAGCCGCTATATCCTGATGAAATTTTAAACACGATTACCAAAGCCATAGAAACACACTATGCATTGGTTGAAGATAAACCCGAGCCTATTAATAACGACAAATCGAGCAGGGAAAGTAAAAAACAGGTTTTCTCTAACGAATTTGTTACAGGCACCAGCAAAGTATCAAAAGAACTATTAAGGCAAATAGAGTTGGTTGCTCCAACTAACTACAGTGTAATTATATTGGGCGAAAGCGGCACAGGTAAAGAGTCGGTCGCAAAAAGCATACATTTAAACAGCCCGAGATATAACCAGCCATTTATTGCAATGGATTGCGGCTCGCTTACAAAAGAGCTTGCGGCCAGTGAATTCTTCGGCCATGAAAAAGGATCATTCACGGGGGCTTTATATACAAAAATAGGCCACTTTGAAATGGCCAATGGCGGTACCTTGTTTTTGGACGAAGTAGGTAACCTTTCGTACGAGATTCAGGCGGCTTTGTTGAGAACAGTACAGGAACGGAAGGTAAAAAGAATAGGCAGCACTAAAGAAATTAACCTTGATGTGCGCATTATTATTGCTACAAATGAAAATCTGCAGGATGGTATCCAGAAAGGAAAATTCAGGGAAGATCTGTACCATCGTTTTAATGAGTTCAGCATATTTATTCCGCCGCTGCGTGAACGCGGAAGTGATATAATGCTGCTTGCCGACCATTTTTTAAAAATTGCCAATCACGAGCTTGGGCGCAATGTGAGCTCATTTTCGCCTGAGGTGATAGAAAGTTTTATGAGTTATCGCTGGCAGGGTAATATCCGCGAAATGAAAAATGTGGTTCGCAGGGCTACCTTGCTTACCGAAGGCAACGAAATAACCATGAAGGCGCTCCCTCTCGAAATTTCGAATTTTAAAATGCCGACTTATGATTATTCGCCGGTTGCTGAGTTCCAGGAAATAAAAGAGAACAGGCACGATTTAAAGAACGCCGCGCTCGAAGCAGAATATGAAACCATACTAAAAGTATTGAGGCAGGTTAATTTTAATAAAACCAGGGCCGCCGAAATATTAAACATCGACCGTAAAACTTTGTATAATAAAATGAAGGCCATTAATATTAAGTAACATGAAGGGATCTGCTAAGGTTGAGGAGAAACAAACCGCAGAAATTATGGGTGAAACCCTGCGGGCATTAAAACATGATGTTAAAAACCAGCTTTCAAATATCCTGTTAGCCATAGAGCAGTTACGCTATGAGATCCCAAATCCATCAGAAGATTGCATTTTCTACCTCGACTCTATCTCTATGAGTTCGGCTAAAATTGATGTCCTGCTTAAGGAAACTGAATAGAGATAAGCCCAAAACCGATAAAGGCAGGAACAGGAGTATTTAAGTAGTGCGAAAGTTTGGTTACAAAAATCCTGCACTTTCCTATCTTTAAAGCCCTTGTTCAACTCGCCTAACTTTATTCTCTTTCTCACAAAACATTTTTTCTTCTCTGCGTTTATAAAGTATAATTTAGGCCTTAATGTCGATTTTTAACTACAAACAGCGTAATAACATCATACTTGCAGGGATCATTATCCTGGGCTGTTTTTTGGTTTATGCATTAAGCAGCTTGTTCAGCGCCATTCTTGGGGCTATTGTGCTGTTCACTATATTCCGCCCTGTTTACCTCCATTTGGTTGAAAACAAGGGTTGGAACAAAACACTTGTTGCAGTAATGATCATTTTGACATCACTTATAGTGATTATTATTCCACTGATGTCGTTAAGCATCATGGTAGTGGGTAAAATAGGCAGCATTAATAAAAACACTTTTAACTTACAGGATTGGGTTTCGAGAATTGATGATTATGCAGGTTATAATTTTAACCAGCCCCATATAGCCGAAAATACTTTACAAAAGATAGGGGCCTATGCTACTGAGTTATTCCCCTCAATTTTAGGAAGTGCAGCGCAGATCTTAATAACATTACTTGTAATGTATTTTTTAATGTATTTTATGTTTACCCAAATTCATGAGTTTGAAGCAGGGTTGTTAAAATATGCGCCATTCAGAGAGCAGCATGCTGTAAAGTTTGCTATTGCATTGCGCAATTCAACTTATTCAAATGTGTTGGGGCAAGGCATAATTGCAGTTGTGCAGGGAACTTTGCTGGCTATGGGCTTTTTTGCGTTCGGCATACCCGACCCTGTATTTTGGGGGGTTATAGGCACATTCATTTCGTTTTTACCTGTGGTGGGGGCTCCTACCCTAACCATCCCGGCGGGGATCATCCTGATAGCCGAAGGCCATACAGTAAGAGGGATCCTATTAATGGCTTTCGGCCTGTTATTTATAGGTAATATCGATAATGTTTTACGAATGCTCATTAATCGTAGGGTAGGCAATACTCATCCCATTATTTCAATTATAGGTGTTTTTATAGGCATTCCGCTTTTTGGTATACTTGGATTAGTATTTGGCCCGCTGTTATTATCGTACTTTTTGCTATTATTGGAAATATATGAAACAAACCGGATGGCTGCCGACCGGCTTGAAAGGATAAGGACGGGACCTGATGGGTGAGAGGAAAAGAGTCAATAGTCCATGGTCGATAGTCCATAGAAAAGTAAAAGTTAAGAGAAAAGCATAAAACCATCGACTATGGTCCATGGACTATCGACAACATAACCGTGAACTCCTTATCTTTGGTAACATTTGGCATGATATTTAATCATAATGAAAACAATTATTCAACAATAAAATTTATAGTATATGAACGATAACTCAAAAGTATTTGTCGCATTGCTGGTAGGGCTGGCGGCAGGAGCGGCATTAGGAATATTATTTGCACCTGATAAAGGAGTAGAAACACGCGATAAACTTGCCGAATCATTAAAAAACCTTGGTGAATCTATTAAAGAAACGGCTGCTGCCGAAATTGACAATCTTGTTAATTTAAAGGATAAAGTTGTAAACAACATCAAATCAAAGATCAGCAGTGCTGAAGAAGAATACCAGGACGATCTGGAACACGCATAAATTAAGTCAATAGTATTGGACGGGATAAAGACTTACGAAGTTTTGAAAACTTCGTAAGTCTAAAATCAGCCCAAGACTCATGACTCAAGACTTAAAAAATGGAAGCCGAAAAAGAACCCACCCCGCCACCTATTATCGATCAGCTGAAAGATTATGCTGAAACACGTATTAAGCTGGCAAAGTACCAGGCCATTGAAGGCGGAACATCAATTGCAGCAGGCATTATTTCGGATGTTGCCGTTTTTATAAGCATGGTGCTGGCCTTCATATTTGCCAGTTTTACCTTAGCTTTTTACCTCGCCTCACTTTTTAACTCAAACTGGATTGGATTTGGATGTGTAGCTCTGATCTATTTGATAATTGCATTAGTTGTAAAGGCTTATAAACAAAAGCTTGAAAAACCTATTGTTAATGCAATAATTAGCAAAATATTTAAAAACCAATAAAATGGATGTGCCCGTTAGAAATATAGATGATTTGAGAGGTGAGATTTTACGCCTGAAGGGATTGGAACTGGAACAAAGCATAGCCATTGGTCAGCGTTTTAAAAGCCCAACTGCGGTATTTTCTACCTTATTGTCACTGTTCCCCCGGTCAACAAATGCAAGCGGCACAAAAAGCACCACTTTTTTTGAACAGGACATTCTAGGCTTAATATCCCGTTTTGTTTTACCGCTTATTTTAAATAAAACACTTTTCCGCAATTCTAATTTTATAATTAAAACCCTGGTGGGTATAGTATCTCAAAAAGCATCTCATTTTATATCGGAAGAGTCAGTTTTAGCCCTTTGGGAAAAGGTGAAAACTCTTTTCGAAGTCAAAGAGAAAAAGAGCAAAAATCCCGAAAAGAATACAATACCTCCTTTGAGCGAAAGCTTTTGATATTAACCTAAAATAATGAATGTTATTTATAAACATTCTGACTTAATATATCAGGTTATACACTTAAAGCTAATCATCGTATATTCGGATAAAAATTTTATCCGATGAACGCTTACTCCATTATTAAACAACTTCACTCCGGCTTCAGGTACATCGTATTTATACTAATACTGGTGGCCATTATTCAATCATTGCTGGGCTGGTTTGGCAAAAAGCCATATACCGAAGTTAACCGCAAAATCAACCTGTTTACATTGATATCGGCACATACCCAATTGCTTATTGGTATAGTGTTGTTCTTTTTAAGTCCTTTGGTTATGTTTAATAGCGGCACCATGAAAAACGATGTTACCCGGTATTTTACAGTTGAACATTGGGTTGGGATGATCATCGCTATTATTTTAATAACTATCGGGCACAGTAAGTCAAAAAAAATCGTACTGCCTGAGGGTAAACACAAAACCATTGCAATATTCTATATCATAGCGTTTTTAATAATTATTGGCACCATAATGTCTGGCCATTTATCAGTTTTAGGCTCGCAACAATAAAAAAGTGTAGAAAAAATTTGGTAATTCATTTTTCTTTATAAATTTGTGACCGTAATGATCAAAATCAATCATAATAACAGCTGGTGGCACCAATTAATTTTGGCAGCCGGCTAAGTTTTTGATCTGAACGATTAATCAATTATAAACCTAAATAGGAAACCCGGCGAACCTCATTCGCTGGGTTTTTTGTTTTAAAGGGATTTTTTAAAGAAAATGAAGAAATATAAAATAATAACAACACAAAAAAAGCTGCTTGCCGATACAACAACGCCAGTAAGCATATACCTGCGGTTACGGGACGTTTTCCCCAACTCGTTATTGCTGGAAAGTTCCGATTACCATAGCCGCGAGAATAGCTTAAGCTATGTTTGCTGCGAGCCTATGGCAGGCCTGGTGCTAAATAACGGCGCTTTAAAATTATCTTATCCCGACGGCAGTGAAGAAAACTTTGCAGTAGGAGAATTTGATTTGATTACAAAGCTTAATGAGTTTACCGCCAGCTTTGAAGTAAGCGATAATCCTTCAAAAATAATATCGAACGGCTTGTTCGGTTATTTTACGCACGAAGCGGTTGAACACTTTGAGACCATTCGCTTAAAACAGAGTGCGGATACCGCCAGGAAGATCCCGGTAATGCAATATCATATTTACAGGTATATTATAGCGGTTGATCATTTTAAAAATGAGCTGTATATTTTTCACAATCAGGATGGAGAAAAAACAGAAAGCAATGGCCTTGAAAAATTAGCCGACCTGATAAAGAACAAAAACTTCCCCGAATACAGCTTTAAAAGTAATGGTGAAGAGCAGTCAAACCTGAGCAACGAAGAGTTTATGGCTGTGGTCGAAAAAATGAAACAGCATATTTATCGCGGCGATGTTTTCCAGATCGTTCCCTCACGTGGGTTTTCGAGGAAATTTTTAGGTGATGAATTTAATGTGTACAGGGCATTGCGTTCCATTAACCCGTCGCCATATTTGTTTTATTTTGATTATGGCGATTTCAGGATCTTTGGCTCATCTCCCGAAGCGCAGATCACTATAAAAAACAGGGTAGCCAGTATATTCCCTATCGCCGGAACGTTTAAACGAAGCGGTGATGATGAAAAAGATGCCGAAATAGCCCGCAACCTTGAAAATGACCCGAAGGAATCAGCAGAGCATGTAATGCTTGTTGATCTGGCGCGGAATGACCTTAGCCGTCATTGCACCGAAGTTGAAGTAAAGTCGTTTAAAGAGGTGCAATACTATTCACACCTTATCCACCTGGTATCTCATGTAAGCGGTAAATTACTGCCAGGCACATCATCGTTTAAAGTAGTTGCCGATACCTATCCAGCAGGTACACTAAGCGGCGCGCCAAAATATCGCGCAATGGAAATCATCGATGAAAACGAAAACAGCAAACGCAGCTTTTACAGCGGGGCAATTGGATTTATGGGCTTTAATGGAGACTTTTTTCACGCTATTATAATCCGCTCGTTTTTAAGCAAAAACAATACGCTGCATTACCAGGCCGGAGCAGGAATAGTTGCCGGATCAGTTGCTGAAAGCGAACTAAAAGAAGTAGATAACAAAATAGCAGCATTGAGAAAAGCTGTGGAGATGGCCGAGGAGCTATAGGCCCCCTAACCCCCTGAAGGGGGAATAAAAGTTTAATGAAAAAGAAATGACACACAATAAAAATATACCGGCTTCTTCCTCCCCCTTTAGGGGGCCGGGGGGCAAAATATTAATTATAGACAATTACGATTCATTCACCTATAACCTGGTGCATTTGGTTAACGAGATTGGCCTGCAGTGCGATGTTTGGAGGAACGACAAGTTCAACATAGCCGATGTTGAGGCTTATGATAAAATCATCCTGTCGCCCGGCCCTGGCATACCAAGCGAAGCCGGGTTGTTGCTGGAAGTAATTGAAAAATATGCTCCCACAAAAAGCATTTTTGGCGTTTGCCTTGGTCAACAGGCCATTGCCGAGGTTTTTGGAGGTAAATTATACAATCTTAGCCAGCCGATGCACGGTATTGCCACGCCCGTAAAAGTAATAGACAAAAATGAAAAGCTTTTCATTGGGCTACCCGAAACGTTTAAGGTTGGCAGGTATCATTCATGGGTGGTCGATGAAAAAGCCATTCCGGATGTTTTGGAAATAACAGCAATTGATGAGGCGGATAATTCAGCAATGGCATTGCGGCATAAAGAATTTGATGTTCGGGGTGTGCAGTTCCATCCGGAATCGATACTTACTGAATACGGAAAAGAATTAATGCAAAATTGGTTAGCCCCCTGAAGGGGAAAAGCAGAAGTGGTGCGACTCCTTCCTTGGGGAAGGGAAGGTAGGGGTCTCACGAACTATGCTCCTCCTGTTAATTAAACGTAAAAGCTTGACACAGACTTTGAAAAATGAATATACTCGATAAAATAGTACTAAACAAAAAGCGCGAGGTACGGGCTGCTAAAAACCGTGTTTCATATACCAAGCTCGAAGAATCAGACCTGTTTCACAGGGAATGTTACTCGTTTAAGGATTTTTTGCTTGATCCGCAACGAACAGGGATCATTGCCGAATTTAAGCGCAGGTCACCATCAAAAGGAATTATAAATGATAAAGTAACTGTTAAAGAAGTTACAAACGGCTATGCAAATGCAGGTGCTTCGGCGCTGTCAGTATTAACAGACCGGGACTTTTTTATGGGCAAAAAAGCTGACCTAATAGCTGCCAGGCATGCCAACAACATCCCGATATTACGTAAGGATTTTATGATAGATGAATACCAGGTCATTGAAGCCAAATCATTAGGCGCGGATATAATTTTATTGATCGCTGCTATTCTTACCCCTGCCGAAATAGAAAGTTTATCCTCGCTTGCGAAAAGCCTTGGCTTAAATGTTTTGCTGGAGGTGCATAATTTAGAGGAGCTGGAACGTAGTATCAACCCAAATCTCGATGCTATCGGTGTAAACAACCGTAACCTTGCCGATTTTTCGGTATCTGTGGAAACGTCGTATAAATTAGCGCCTCACATCCCTGCAGAATTTTTAAAGATCTCGGAAAGTGCTATCAGCAACCCTGAAACTATTAAACAATTAAAAACCGCAGGCTTTAATGGTTTTTTGATAGGCGAGAATTTTATGAAACAAGCCGATCCGGGGAAAGCGATGCTGGAGTTTGTGACCAGGATTAACGGATTTTAGCGATTTCTCGGATGTGGAAATTGTTAGGCGGATTTGTTCCCCTAAAATCCGTTAATCCCGGTTAAACAACAGGTGCTTTATCCGCCCTGAATTAACCTCAAATCCACTAATTTGACTTTTACTGTTTCGGAGGATAATCAGATTATCCATCCACCAGAAATCATCAGTTAAATGATTATCTCCATATAAAGTTAGTGGGGTGTCATTGTATTTGCTATTGGTGAGCAGTAAATGATGGTCTTTTAAAACAATCCGGTAGCTGCAATCCAACTCAGGGCAATAATAGTTGCCTGTGTACGCAAGCAATTGTTTATCCGTTTTTTTTGCGCCTGCGTCATATTTTACAAGCTGGCGATGTCCCTCGGACCAATATTCGTCAAGTATGGTTTCTTTCGGGCTTTTTACTTTGAAAACAAACCTCACATCCGGAAATTTTGGCATTATTATGGTGTCTTTTGTCCCTCTTGCTAACAGGTTAATATGCCCATTCTGCTCCAAATAAAGCTTTTTACTTTTTAGTTGGAAGCCAAAGCGGATGCCGTCATCCGCGATATAATTCCCCAGAAATTTCTTTATAGCCAAAGTATCGTTGAAGGTGGCCCTGGTGCTGTCAACAACTACAGATTTGGATGTGGTTTTCTTCGGCGAAAGGTCCTTAATAAAAAGGTCGCTTAATTGAGCAGCCTTGCCACTCGGATCAGTATCACCAAGATTACTGAAAACGATAAAGCCCATCTTCAGGTCGGGGAAAACATTAACGCTGGTGCGGTACCCTGCATCAGAACCATTATGCGAGTACATTTTGTACCCTTTATAATCGTCAACAGAAATACCTAAAGCATAATTTATTCCTTTGCCGTTATTCAGTTTACCTTTTTGCGTTAATTGTTCAATATCCTGCTTATCGCCCACTTTATGGTTATAAAAATTCATTACCCACTTGCTCATATCATCAACATTGGTAAATAAGCTGGTAGCGCCAGCAACTGAATAGCTGAGGGTACTATTTTCAAAATGTGTTTTGTCCTTACGCCCATAGGAGTAAGAGCGGTTGGGTACTATTTCTTTATAATCATCGTGAAAGTGGGTGTTGTTCATTCCAAGCGGTTTAAAAATAGCCGAGTCGGTAAATTGTCGCAGGCTTTTACCGCTAACCGCGCGTACAATTTCGGCCAGCATGGTAAACCCACTGTTTGAATAGTTGTATTCTTCGCCCGGTTTAAAGTTGAGCGCCTGTTGTTTACCTAATATTTTTATTATTTGATCTTGGGTAATTACATCACTTAACCTGGTGCCGGCTATTGCAAGTAGTTGCCATTGGTCGCGGATGCCGCTGGTATGATTTAAAAGGTTCCGCACCGTGATCTTTACTTTTAGATCCGGAAACCAGGGAAGATATTTATGAATATCATCATCAAGGCTTAACTTTCCCTCTCTGGCCAGCAGCACAATTGAAAAAGCCGTAAACTGTTTAGATACCGAAGCTATGTGGAAAATGGTTTCGGAGGTAATAGGGATATTGTATTCAAGGTTAGCCACCCCATATCCCTTCGCAAAAATAAGCGAATCATTCCTTACAACACCCACCGCATACCCGGGACTGCCATTGCTATCCCACCATTTAAATAAGGCATCTATTTTCTTCGTGGTAGAGTCAGGCAAGCCTTGTGCTGGCATCCGTGCCACGGCGCAAACTAATATTAAACAGGTAAAAAGATGCTTTTTTGTCTGGCTCATGATATGTTTGACTGGTAAGTATATGATGCTGCTAAACTGCAATGTGTTACAACAAATATATTTTTTAATCAATGATATAAAATGGGCCGCATCTCCTGTCCGAAAAATATATCATTTTGAATTTAGCCCTGTTGGCTGTGTCCTCACAGCCAACAGGCAATGAAAACAAAGCTTCATTGCTATCTCATCTATAGGACGGATACAAAGACGATACAAAATCAGGCTTTAGCCAAAAAATCGCCGACAAACATCATGTTATGTCAACCGCAAATTGACGTATAGTCTTGATTGAGATTGACTCAATTAACAAAAAAGTGGGTTTACATTGGGTTTACACTTTTCAATGCAAACCCAGGCATAAACATCTGTTAATCAATCGATTGAAGTGATTTTTTGAAAAAAACATGGTTTACACTTTTGTATAAACATTACCGGTCAAACGTCAATTCGCCCCCCATTGGCTGTATCCTCACAGCCAATTAATATTGATATACTTGTATTATAGTTCGGATCAGGCAGTGTTTATATCACAATACCGTTACTTGGCAATCCATCTCAAAATCATTATTTTCACAGAATCTCCACAACCACTGAAAATGAAAAAAATTATTACCATATCCCTGATTGCTATGGCGACAGTAGCGCAGGCACAACAAAAATCCATTACAGGTTTTACGGAAGCATCGGCAGCTAAAGAGCTCCAGACAGAACAGGCTTTTGATGCCTCCCTTAGTGCACCACGTATTGGTGAGACCCTTAAAGAGCTTTCTGCATATCCGCACAATTTGGGCTCTCCGGGTAGCAAGGCAGTTGCAGAAAAAATATTACAGAAATACAAAAGCTATGGGCTCGATGCACATATCGAAACCTATACCGTACTTTACCCAACTCCAAAAACAAGGGTGTTGGAACTTGCCGCCCCAACAAAATATACCGCTCTTTTAAAAGAACCAGCCTTGGCACAGGACGCTACTTCGGGGCAAGCCAATCAATTGCCTACCTATAATGCATGGAGCGCTGATGGCGATGTAACTGGCCAACTGGTGTTTGTAAACTATGGCCTGCCTGATGATTACGAAGCCCTGGCCAAACTGGGTATTGACGTTAAGGGCAAAATAGTGATTGCCAAATACGGCCGCTCTTGGCGCGGTATAAAGCCAAAAGTGGCTTATGAGCATGGCGCTATTGGCTGTATTATATACTCTGATCCTAAAGATGATGGCTATTCCGCAGGTGATGTATACCCGAAAGGTGCTTATAAAAACGAATACGGCGTTCAGCGGGGTTCGGTAATGGATATGGTGATCTATCCCGGCGATCCGCTTACTCCCGGCATTGGCGCTACTAAAGACGCCAAACGTTTGGATAGAAAAGACGCTGTAACGATATTAAAGATTCCTGTGCTGCCAATCAGTTATCATGATGCCCAGCCTTTATTGGCCGCATTGGATGGCACTGTCGCCCCGCGCGACTGGCAAGGTGGCTTGCCTATTACCTACCATGTGGGTCCGGGTAAGGCAATGGTGCATTTAAAGCTCGAGTTTAACTGGGATATGGTTCCGGCATATGATGTAATTGCAAAAATAAAAGGCACAAAATGGCCTGATGAGTGGGTAATGCGCGGCAACCACCATGATGCGTGGGTGAATGGCGCTGCCGACCCTTTAAGTGGTCAGTCAGCAATGCTGGATGAAGCCAATGCGCTTGGCGACCTGCTGAAAACAGGCTGGAAGCCTAAACGCAGCATTGTTTATTGCTCCTGGGATGGTGAAGAGCCAGGCTTATTAGGGTCTACAGAGTTTGTTGAAGGACATGATAAGGAATTACAGGAAAAAGCGGTTATCTACATAAATTCAGATGGTAATGGCCGTGGATTTTTAGGTGCCGGAGGTTCACAGGCATTAGAACCCTTTATGGATGAGATCACACAAAATGTAATCGATCCCCAAACCAATGTAAGCGTTTTTGACCGTAAAAAAGCGCATGAACTGGTTGGCGCTTCATCAGCAAAAGACAAAAAAGAAATATTAGACAGAAAAGGTGGCAAACTGGAATCGTTAGGTTCAGGTTCAGATTATTCGTCTTTTCTGCAACACCTGGGTATTCCAACTTTAGACCTCGGTTTTGGCGGAGAAGACGGCGGTGGCGAATATCATTCAATTTATGATTCGTTCGATGATTACCGTCGCTTTAAAGATTCGTCATTTAAATATGGCGTAGCATTATCACAAACTGCAGGACACGCTGTTTTACGTATGGCTGATGCAGATTTGCTGCCGTTTGATTTCCGCAACCTGCAAACCACTATTGATAAATATGTTAAAGAGGTAACTGAACTAGTGGATAAAATGCGCGAAAATACCGCTATGGATAATCAGCTTATAAAAGCAAATAGTTTTGCAATAGCCGCCGATCCAACCAAACATGAACAGCTTCCGGTTGCAAAAGATACCGTACCAAAACTCGATTTTTCGGCTTTAAAGATTGCTGTCGACAGCCTCAAAAAAAGTGCTGATAAGCTTGCTGCGAATTGGGCAGCAGCATTACAAACCAATGGGAATAATGATAAGCTGAACAAGTTGCTTTACCATGCTGAACAGCAATTACTATCAGCTGAGGGCTTGCCACGTCGCCCATGGTACAGGCATACCATTTATGCTCCCGGCTTTTATACAGGCTACGGAGTAAAAACATTACCCGGTATCCGCGAAGCTATTGAACAACGAAATTGGAAAGAAGCGCAAGACCAGATTGGCGTTACCGCAAAAAGCATCAGTAACCTTGCAGGATACTTGAGTACCGGGGGTTAAGGCTTTCTTAATTCCCCTCCCTGGAGGGGGGCGTTGGAATAGTGAAGTGGCAGGGGTGGGTTTCTGCGTCAAGTATTTACGCTAATGCAATGCCACAAATGCGTGACGAACACACCCCTCCACCCCTCTCAAGAGGGGAATACCACAGAGCCTTGTCTTAACTTAATCGTTAAACACCACCAATGCCTTCTCAATCCGCTTAATAGTTTCTTCTTTGCCCAGTAATTCAGCAATATCAAATATATGCGGGCCGAATTTTCCACCAACCAGCATGATACGAAAAGGCAACATCAGTTCACCGGCTTTAATACCTTTTTCTTCGGCTAAAACCTTAAATGCAGCTTCAAGTGCAACGGGTTCAAACGTATCTATATTATTTACAGTATGAATAAATGCCTTAAAGAAT
>JABDFZ010000017.1 GCA_013286325.1 Bacteroidota bacterium
CTGATATTTTTTATGGCTTCATAAAAAATCACCTCGGATTTTAGGGGGATCTAAGTATTGATATTAATAATGCCACTATTGAACAAGCGCTGAACCTCTGCTTTAAAGACCAGCCCTTAACCTATAGGATTTTTCAGCAAACTATTGTTGTAAAAGCTAAGGATTTAACAAAATCAGTATCAGACGTAGCTCAAAAAGTGCAGGGTACTGTAACCGATGCAAAAGGCCCACTTCCGGGTGTTAACGTTAGAGTAAAAAACACCAGCATTGGTACTGTAACCGACGTAAATGGCAAGTATGCTTTAAATGACATAGATGGTGGCGCAACCCTTGTATTTACATTTGTTGGCTATAACTCACAGGAAGTACCTATAAATAACCGCGAAGTTGTTGATGTTAAACTGGCTGAAAGCCAGAAAGCACTAAACGAAGTGGTGGTTGTAGGGTACGGTACACAAAAAAGAATTGATCTTACAGGCTCGGTAGGAAGTGTGAACGAGAAACAACTACAGGAACGCCCTGCTATAAATCTGGAAGAGGAGCTTGCCGGAAAGATTGCCGGTGTTAACGTTTCGACAAACTCTGGTGCGCCGGGTGGTGAAACAAAGATCAGGATACGTGGCTATACTTCTATAAATACCAGTACAGATCCGTTATATGTTGTTGATGGCGTTGTTTGGAGAGAAGGTGGTGCTTCCATTAACCCTAATGATGTAGCATCGATTGATGTTTTAAAAGATGCATCATCTACTGCCATTTACGGTACACTTGGTGCTAACGGTGTTATACTGATAACCACCAAAAGAGGAAACACCAAAAAAGGCGGATCGGTGAATTATGATGCATATGGCAGTATAGGCCTAATGGCCAAGGAATTGAAAGTACTTGACGCTAAACAATTTTTAGCTGTTGAAGACCAATCATACGCCAATATTAAAAAATATGATCCTGTTGGCTGGGCTGCTGGTAAATATGCAGTTGATGACCCAAAAGTTATCCGTACTGCCTTGATTGGTAAACTGTTTGATGCCAATTTAAACCCATTATACAACACTGACTGGCAAAAAGCTACTACCCGTACCGCTTTCAGCCAAAATCATAACCTCTCGTTTACCGATGGGACTGAAACTTTAAATTATGGTCTGTTTTTAAATTATGGTGATGACGAAGGTATAATACTTAACAGTTATCAGAAGCGTTACAACGCCCGCTTAACTATGGACGACCAGATAAAACCCTGGTTAAAAGTTGGCGCAACCCTAAATTATGATTACCGGGAAACCCGGACAGCTGATGATGGCACAGGCGGTAACAACATACCGCGTATGTTAATAGAAATGCCATCAATCTTTCCTATAACATATCCGGATGGTTCTTATGCAAAAAGAACAGATTACCCGAACATGGAAGGCGGTGATAACCCGGTGGCCCAGGCAAATGAAATTGTTTCATTACACTATAACCGTGTATTTAATGGTACAGGATACCTTAATATAAACTTTTTCCCGGGTTTTGATTTCCGTACCACTATTGGCGTAGTAACATCAAGCAATACTGAGCCTCACTCGCAAACAGGGCTTGTTGGCGGTTCAACTGCGAACCAAAGCTACAGCTCTGCTTCAATAAACCAGTACAATAACACCGACTGGCAGTGGTCTAATTATTTTACCTACAATAAAAAATTCAACAAGGTCCACTCGTTAAATGTTGTTTTGGGTACTGAGCGTCAAAATTTCAGCCAGTTAAAATCATATGGGTCAACACAGGATCTTTCCGATAATTATTACGGTTATTATAACCTTGGCTCTGGTTCAATACCCGGAATACCGTCATCAAATTATGATGCATTTCAAATGCAATCGTTTTTTGGAAGGGTAAATTACGCCTACAACGATAAATACCTGCTAACCGTAACCGGACGCGAAGACGGGTCGTCGCGTTTTGGGTCAAAAAGCAAGTATGGCTTTTTCCCATCAGCAGCTATAGCATGGAGAATTTCGCAGGAAGATTTCATGAAGGATAATAAAACTGTATCCGATTTAAAACTAAGATTAA
Source organism: Bacteroidota bacterium (assembly GCA_013286325.1). GTDB lineage: Bacteria > Bacteroidota > Bacteroidia > Sphingobacteriales > Sphingobacteriaceae > Mucilaginibacter. The sequence continues at coordinate 2,056 of JABDFZ010000017.1, forward strand.
GCTATGGACTTGTGGGCAACTCCGAACTTGGGGAATACCAATCGCAGGCGAATATTAATACCAACAATTATCCTTTTGGCGGAGCGCAATCAATCGGAACTAATTTAACAAGCATTGGAAATAACGATCTGCAATGGGAAAAAACAACCGAGTATGATTTGGGACTTTCGTTTGGTTTGTTTAACAACAGGATTAATGTGGACGCCGATGCTTATTTAAAAAGGACCCAGAAATTATTGTTAAACGCCCCGCTGCCTGAAACCAGTGGTTTTACCAGCGTTTATGAAAACATTGGAAAAATTCAAAATAAAGGAATTGAGCTCACCATAAATTCGGTTAATATAAAATCGGAGAATTTTAGCTGGAATTCCAGTTTTAATATTTCCTTTTTATCAAACAAGATATTAAACCTTGGTGCATCGAATGATGATATATTCCTCAGCCCTACATTTCTATCGCAATTTAACTTAATGCGTGTAGGTTTACCGGCGGGGACTTTTTGGGGTTACAAAGTGCTGGGCACCTGGGGAACCGCCGAAGCAGCACAAGCAGCTACCTATGGATTATTACCCGGCGATTTGAAAATATGGGATAAAAATGGCGATGGTAAAATAACTGCTGCCGATAAAACCGTATTAGGTAAGTCGATTCCTGATGGTTATGGTACATTCTTAAATACCTTCCGTTATAAAAACTTTGATTTTGCTGTAGAGTTACAGTTTGATTACGGTAACCAGATAATGAATTTAACCCGGCACTCGGGCCAGGACAGAACGGGGCAAGCCAACAGCTACGCCACTGTTTTAAATGCATGGACACCTACTAATCAAAATACCAGCATTGCCGAAGACAGGCCAGCGTATGTGCGATACCAAACGGAGATCTATTCTACAAAAGTTGAAAATGGATCATTCATTCGCGGTAAGAATGTTACCCTGGGCTACAATTTCGCAAACTCTACCGTTTCAAAACTTAAACTGAGCAGGCTGAGGGTTTACTTACAGGCTCAAAACCTGTTCATAATAACCAAGTATACCGGTTACGATCCAGAAACATCGACCTATAACGGCTCAAGTAACTTTACGCAAGGGATCCAGTTTTATGATTATCCAAAACCAAGAACTTACCTGCTTGGTGTAAATGCAAGTTTTTAATTCACATTAAAGTAGAAACATCATGAAATTTAATATAAAAAAATACGGGATCGGTTTTATGTTGCTGATCCTTACCATTACGATAAGCAGTTGCAAAAAATATCTGGAAGAAAAAGATAAAAGCAACTTTGTAAAAAGTAATTACTTTCAAACAGCATCGCAGGCACAAACCTTTGTTAATGGTATATACCCACAGTTGCACCTGTTTCAAAATGGGGATGCTTATGGCGAAGCTCCTTTTATAACATTGGAATTATTTGCCGGCCATGCTACTTCATTAGGGCAGAGTGTTAATAATAGCAATGTGATACACCAACGTACCGATGCTGTTAACCCCGGCTTTGAGGATGTTTGGAAAAACAGCTACAATGCTATTGCAAATGCTAACCTCGCACTGGAACAAATCCCGAATGTTAGTATGGATGATGCTACCAAAAAGAAGCTTTTAGGCGAAACTTATTTTTTAAGGGCTTTCTTTTATTATCATTTGGTACGGCTTTATGGCGACGTGCCTTTAATAACCAAATCGGTTACTATTGACAGCCCTGACCTTTATCCCTCACGTACCCCATACGCACAGGTATATGATCAAATCATTAGCGATTTGCAAGCTGCTGAAGCATCTGGTTTACCTGAAACTGATCAAACAGGGCGTGTATCATTAGGCGCTGTAAGGACATTGCTTGCCAGCGTTTACCTTACAACTGCCGGATATCCTCTGCAAAAAACGGCTAATTATGCTTTAGCAGCAGCAGAGGCTCAAAAAGTACTGGGCGATTATACTTTATTTACCGATTATGCCTATCTGCATGATAATGCACATAAAAACCAGGGTGAGTTGATTTTCCAGGGGCAATACCTTGTTGGTGTGGCTACAAATGCTATCCCACAATTAACTGTTCCGTTCAATTTGCCAGTAGGTGCCTATGGGGATCATTTAGGTGCGATGATACCAACAAATGAGTTCTTTAACAGCTATGAGGCTGGTGATTTGCGTACAGTAGAACGCCAGTTTTATTTTTCAAGTTATCCGCAATATGGCGATGCTACCAAAACTGTGATTTTTGGTGAGCACTGCCTTTATAAGTTTTTCCATCTGGAAAGCGCTTCGGGCAATGGCCAAAGCGACGAGAACTGGACATTTTTACGTTTACCTGAAGCCATGTTAATATATGCCGAAGCAAGTAATGAAGTTAACGGCCCTACATCTGACGCCTATACCCAAATAAATAAAATACGTGAACGCGCCCATCTTTCAGACTTGAGTGGTTTATCAAAAGATCAATTCAGGCAAGCTATTTGGAAAGAACGCTATCACGAACTTGCGTACGAGAATAAAGCCTATTTTGATATTCAGCGCACACACATGGTGTATGATGTGCTAAACAATAAATTTAGTGATGCATTTAGCACACCAACAGAACAAGGTGTGACCATGAAGCAGCAATATTTATTGTGGCCTATCCCACAACGTGAGATCAGCACCAACAAAAAACTCACTCAAAATACAGGTTGGTAAAATTATCAATATAAAAGACCGGTTATAACAGCCGGTCTTTTATATTTACAGCTTTTATAAATAACCCCTGATGAAAAAATTATATTTTCTTTTAGCTTTTCTTTCTCCGTTAATAACCTTAGCACAATCGGGGAAATCAAATTCGCCTGTTGATTATATCAACCCATTAATGGGCACTGATTCCAAGTATGATCTTTCGAATGGCAACACCTACCCTGCCATAGCATTACCCTGGGGTATGAATTTTTGGACGCCACAAACCGGAAAAATGGGTGATGGCTGGCAGTATACCTACGATGCCCATAAAATAAACGGTTTCAAGCAAACCCATCAGCCTTCACCATGGATGAATGATTACGGTCAGTTTGCTATTATGCCGGTAACCGGGCATTTAAAAGTATCGCAAAATGGCCGAGCAAGCTGGTTTTCGCACAAAGCAGAAACCGCCAAACCATATTATTACAGTGTTTACCTGGCTGACCATGATGTATTGGCAGAGCTTACCCCTACCGAGCGCACCGCCCAGTTCAGGTTCACCTATCCAAAAAACGACAGTTCATATATAATTATCGATGCTTTCGACAAAGGATCATATATCAAAGTAATTCCGGGAGAAAAGAAGATTGTTGGTTATTCGACAAAATATGCCCGTGGCCCATTAAAAAACTTCAAGAACTTCTTTGTAATTTATGTTGATAAACCTATAACAATAGCTCAAACCTATAGTGACAGCACTTTAACTGATTCGCTTGGATTGCATGCCAAACATGTAATGGCTGTAATCGGCTTTAAAACAAGCCACGATGAGAAAGTACATTTACGAGTATCATCATCATTTATCAGTATTGAACAGGCTGAACTCAACTTAAAAAGGGAACAAGGCAATGACAGTTTTGATGTTACTGAACAAAAAGCCAAAGACGTTTGGAACAAAACTTTAAACCACCTTACTGTTGAAGGCGGTTCAATTGATCAGACTCGTACATTTTATTCATGCTTATACCGCATGCTGTTTTTTCCAAACAAGCTTTATGAAATTGACGCCAACAACCAGGTAATGCATTACAGCCCATATACAGGTAAAACAATGCCGGGCTATATGTTTGCCGGTACCGGCTTTTGGGATACTTTCAGGGCGCTATATCCATTCCTTAACCTGGTATACCCATCCATCAATAAAGAAATGCAACAAGGGTTGGTTAATGACTACAAAGAAGGTGGTTGGTTGCCTGAATGGTCGAGCCCCGGCTATTCAAATGTGATGATCGGGAATAACTCAGCTTCGGTAGTAGCAGATGCTTATTTAAAAGGTGGTCGAGGATATGATATAAACACCCTATATGAGGCTTTGGTACACGGTGCAAACAATGCAGGCCCAGCCGGAACCGGCCGTGTTGGTGTTGAGTATTATAACAAATTAGGATATGTTCCTTATGACGTTAAAATTAATGAAAACGCAGCCCGGACACTTGAATATGCCTATGATGATTTTACAATTTACCAATTAGGTAAATCTTTAAATAAACCGGCTTCGGAAATAGAGATCTTTAAAAAACGAAGCATGAATTACCGCAATCTTTTTGATCCTTCAACTGGTTTAATGCGTGGTAAAAACAAAGATGGTTCATTTGAAACGCCGTTTAATCCGTTTAAATGGGGCGATGCCTTTACCGAGGGTAACAGCTGGCATTATACCTGGGGCGTTTTTCATGATATACAGGGATTGATAAACCTGATGGGCGGCAAAAAACAGTTTATTGCCAAACTCGATTCTGTATTTACGCTTCCTCCAATATTTGATGACAGTTATTACGGTGAAGTTATACACGAGATCCGCGAAATGCAGATCGTGAATATGGGTCAATATGCCCATGGCAATCAGCCTATTCAGCATATGCTTTATTTGTATGGTTATGCGGGTGAACCCTGGAAAACACAATACCATGTCCGCGATGTAATGAACAAGCTTTACCAGGCCACCCCTGATGGTTATTGTGGTGACGAAGATAATGGCCAAACATCAGCATGGTACGTATTTTCGGCAATGGGCTTTTACCCGGTATGCCCTGCAAGCGACCAATATGTGCTTGGAGCACCATTATTTAAGAAACTGACCATAAACCTGGAAAATGGTAAAAAGGTAATTATAAATGCCGCAAATAACAGTGATAACAACCTGTATATCAATACCATGAATGTAAATGGCAAGCCTTACGATTTTAACTGGCTTAGCCATAAAGCATTAATACAGGGTGCTGTTATAAACTATAATATGTCGGCAAAGCCAAACAAACAACGTGGCATTAAAGCGACTGATGTACCTTTCTCTTTATCGAACGAAAAATAACGGGTTATGAAAAAGCTTGTTCAGTATTTTAAAAGATCAGTTTCTTTTAGTTTGTTAAGTATTGCGTTTATTACAGCTGCAAATGCACAAGGCATGCCTAAAGTTGGTGTAGCCGGTTTAAATCACGATCACATTTACAATGTTTTAAACGATTATCGCAAAGGCAGGGTAAATATTGTCGGCATAGCTGAACCCAACAGAAAGCTATGGGCAAAATATGGAAAACAGTTCCATCTCCCCGACTCCCTGTTTTTTGATGATCTGAAAACAATGGTTGCCAAACGCAAACCTGTAATTGTTTTGGGTTATAATGCAGTTGGCAACCATGTTGACATTGTTGAGGTCTGTGCGCCATTAGGTATTCCCGTTATGGTTGAAAAGCCATTGGCGGCCACTTTAACCCAGGCAAAACGTATAGAAGCACTTGCAAATAAATATCATATAAAGGTGTTAACTAACTATGAAACAACCTGGTATCCATCATTTCAGGGGATATATGATATTGTAAACAGGGATAGTATTGGCGCCATTCGCAAAATGGTGGCTCATGACGGGCACCAGGGGCCACGTGAAATTGGCTGCAGCGAGGAATTTTTAAGCTGGCTTACTGATCCTGTTTTAAATGGTGCAGGTGCGCTTAATGATTTTGGTTGCTATGGCGCAGACCTGATGACATGGTTAATGCATGGACAAAGACCGATCGCCGTATTTGCAGTGGCTAAACATTATAAGCCTGATGTGTATCCAAAAGTGGAAGATGATGCTACAATAACTGTTGAATATGCAAATGCTACCGGATTGATTGAAGGATCGTGGAACTGGCCGTTTAGTATTAAAGACCTGGAGGTTTTTGGACAAACAGGTTATTTGCATGCTACTGATAAGGATAACTTGAATATGCGGATGCGTGAAAACAGGAAAAGTGTGATAGCTCTTACCCCGCTGACCCAACCGAATGATGACCCGGTTACCTATTTTAATGCAGTGCTTTCAAACAAGATCACTGGTGACGATGACCGTTCGTCCTTAAAATATAATATGATAGTAATGGAGATATTGGATGCCGCCAAACGATCAATAAAAGAGGGGAAAAAGATAATATTATAAGTTGATTGAGTTGACTAAGTTGGATTGAGTTGATTAGGTTTCTTAATGTTGTTGTTTAATTCAATCTAACTTAAATCCAACATAAATAATTAACCAGAAGAAAAATATATTATTTTTGCGACTGATAATTATTAAATACCTCTATCATCCATTTATGATAAAACATTTTTTCACTGCAGCAAGCCTGTGTTTTTTAGGTTTGACTGCTTCTGCGCAAGGTAATGCTTCGGCTATTATGGCCCGTAAACAAGTTCCGGTAATTTGCTATCATCAGATCCGCGACTGGCGGCCAAAAGATTCAAAAACTGCTAAGGATTACATTATCCCGGTACAATCATTTAAAGAGCATATTAAAATGCTGGCTGATAGTGGATATCATACTATACTTCCGGATCAGCTTTATGATTACCTTACTAAAGGCACTCCACTGCCAAGTAAACCTGTAATGCTTACTTTTGATGATACAGATTTAGACCAGTTTACCATAGCCCGCCCTGAGCTGAAAAAATATGGATTTAAAGGTGTGTACTTTGTAATGACCGTATCGTTAGGGCGCCCGCATTATATGTCGAAAGAGCAGGTTAAACAGCTTTCGGACGAAGGTAATGTAATTGGCAGCCATACCTGGGATCATCACCGTGTTGACAGGTATAAGCATGATCCTAATCCTAAAAAGGATGATTGGGTAATACAAATAGACAAGCCAACTCAAAAATTGGAAGAAATTACAGGCAAAAAGATAAATTATTTTGCTTTCCCATTCGGTGTATGGAAAAAGCCTGTTTTACCTGAATTAAAAAAACGTGGATTTAAACTGGCCTTCCAACTGGCTGATAAACGTGACGAAAGTGAGCCTTTGCTTACTGTTAGAAGGATATTAGATAGCGGTTACTGGACTACAAAAACATTCAGCAATAGTGTAAAGCATAGTTTTTAGGGCCCCTGCTCCCTTAAAGGGGGCATACAAAAGAAAAGTCCGCTTTTATAAAATAAGGCGGGCTTTTCTTTTGTATGCTATTTTGTATATTTAACTATGAAACAGGCACATAAAATATCTTTTATCCTAATGCTTTTGGGATTGTTTACAGGTTTGTGTAATACCGCCTATAGCCAGGCAACAAAGCTAATAGACGACCACTTTGCGGCCTTAGCCAAACATGATGTAAAAGCAATTGCAGTCGGATATGCTGATGATGCGCAGGTTTACTCGCCGAACTGGGAAGGCGTTAAAACAGGGCCAGCAGGCGTTACTGAAGTGTATACAAGATATTTTTTATCAACTCCCGACCTGTCATATAAAATTACCCATACTATTGATGCCGGAGAAAACATTATAGTTGAATACACTTGTGGCGGTACACTATCAAACCCGGAAAGCGGTACCCCAGCTTATATGAAGGATAAAAAATACAGCATTAATTACTGCGCTATTTTCACTGTTAAAAATGGAAAAATAGTTAGGGAAACAGATTATTTTGACCAGGTCGCTTTTTTAAGGCAGGTAGGTTTCTTTGATCAAAAATAAGGCTGTTACAATCACTCCTCATTCTGGTAAAGATCTTCAGTATTACTAAATTTCGTTTTATGTTATCTTTGCATTAAATGCAGCAAAACAGATCAGCTTATAGTCAGCTAATTAAAGCCGAAGCTCAAAAGCTTGGATTTATGTTTTGCGGTATTGCCAAAGCTGAGTTTTTAGAAGAAGAAGCCCCACGCCTTGAAAACTGGCTTAAAAGCAATATGCATGGCGAAATGCAATACATGGAAAACCATTTTGATAAGCGTCTCGATCCGCGTTTATTGGTTGATGGTGCAAAATCTGTTATATCGTTAGGGCTTAATTATTACACCAACCAGGAGCAATCAGACCCTTTAAGCCCCAAAATATCAAAATACGCATATGGCACTGATTATCACCATGTTATTAAGGATAAATTAAAGTACTTACTTGAAATTATAAACGAACAAATTGGTGAAGTAAACGGTCGTGCTTTTGTTGATTCGGCACCGGTGCTTGATAAGGCCTGGGCAAAAAAAGCAGGCTTGGGCTGGATTGGAAAAAACACAAACCTTATCAATCAAAAATCAGGCTCGTTCTTTTTTTTAGCAGAGTTGATTGTAGATATTGAGCTTGAATATGATATAGCCCCAACAGCCGATCATTGCGGCACCTGCACACGCTGTATAGATGCCTGCCCTACTGAAGCCATAGTTGCACCATATATTGTTGATGGCAGCCGTTGCATCTCCTACTTAACCATTGAGCTTAAAAATGAAATCCCGCAAGAGTTTAACAGTAAGATGGATAACTGGATGTTTGGATGTGACGTTTGCCAGGATGTATGCCCCTGGAATAAATTTTCAGTATTGCATAATGAGCCCGCATTTGCTCCTAATGCAGACTTGCTCAACCTGAACAAAAAGGATTGGGAAGAAATAACTGAAGATGTTTTTAAAAAGGTATTTAAAAACTCGGCGGTAAAAAGAACAAAACTTAGCGGACTGCAAAGAAATATATTGTTTTTGAGAGATTAGATGGTAATGTAGTGTCATTTATGAATTGACACTTAGCCAGTAGTATTTATACAAAAAGTGTAAACCCATGTTTTTTTTCAAAAATCAATATAAATATTTGATTAACAGATATTTACATGTTGGTTAACATTAAAAAGTGTAAACCCAATGTAAACCCACTTTTTTTGTTATTTGAGTCACTCAACACAAGACTATACGTCAATTTGTGATTGAAATAACATTAGTTAATTGAAGATTAGAGGGAAAGAAATTTATTGAAAAATACAAAGTCCGAAAATCCTTCTTTCGGACTTCCGGACTTTACTGACTTCCTGACTGGCCTAATCTCTAATTAACCAGTCGCTTATCACTATACTCAGCCCTTCTTAAACTTATCAGCAAGCTGTTTTAGCATATCATCGTTTACAGGCAAAGCGGGGCCTTCATCTTTCTTTTTAAAAGGCTTGCTATCCGGCTTTACATAGTTATTGCTTTTTTGATGATCGGGCTTGGTGAACTCCCTCCTTACATAGGGTTCAGCTGGTTTCGGTTGCGCTGTCCCCTGCTCTTGCGGCTTTTGGTTTACCAGTTTATTTGCCTGGCGTTCAGCTGTTTTTTTAGCGTTCCAGCGGGTATAAATCTCTTCTAATTTACGTTTGGTATAAAGCGGAAAATCACCTTGCATCATCCACGAATAATAGCTTGGTTCAATTCTAAATACCTCTTCAACAGGTTTGCCTTTGTGTTTTCCAAAGTTAAAAGTCTCTTCGCCATTTTCATTGAAAACCATTCGGCCAGCAAAATCAACAGGGCGGCTAAGGTTTGTAAAATGATGTAATGCTTCAATATCATTTACAACCGGGGTCGAGCGGTTTCCTTTTTTGTCTTCCCACTCTGTATTTTCATAGCGTTCTATCTGGGCAAGCAGCACTTCCATAGTTGCCCTGGTATCTGCTTCGGCCGAGTGGGCGTTTATTATTTGTTTATTACAATAAAACTGGTAGGCAGCCTTTAAAGTACGCTGCTCCATCTGGTGAAATATGTTTTGTATATCTACAAAGTGACGGTTATCCAAATCAAATAAAACATTGGCACGTAAAAACTCCTCCATCAGCATCGGGATATCAAACTTATTGGAGTTATAGCCTGCAAGGTCGCTTATATCAATAAATTCAGCTACTGCGCCGGCTATTTCTTTAAAAGCAGGATCGTCCTTTATGTGTTCATCGTAGATGCCATGCACCAGTGATGATTCCAATGGTATTGGCATTCCCGGGTTTACCCGCCATGTTTTCACCTCTTCGGTGCCGTCGGGATGAAGTTTGATAACAGATAATTCAACAATACGGTCGATGCCAATATTGGTACCTGTTGATTCAATGTCGAAAAATGCCAAAGGGCGTTTTAAATTCAGTTTCATTTTTTATATAGAAAAAGCAAAGAGCGCAAAGGTCATAAAAAGATTTCAGCGGATTAAATTTTTTATGGTATTTATATTTCCTCTTAAAAACTTAGTTAAAGCATTGATAAAATATTGGGTGATATGACAATAACACAGAAATTACCGTACCAGTTTTTTAATAATTACAAAACTGATCTGATAATCAGCCCGATAAATTAACAATCGATTTAATTTTATATAATAAAAACATTAATTTGTAACCGCCCTTTGCAAATTTATTGATTATGAAAAAAACTTTACTAATCCTGATTATTGCCTTATTTACTTTCACTTTAGCGTCGGCTCAGGATTTTCCTTACGGTAACATCACCACCCAGGAAATGAATATGAAATCGTATCCCAATGACACTTCCGCCCATGGTGTAGTATTGCAGGAGTTTGGTAAATCGAGTATAAATATTGGCAGTGACGATAATATTAAGCAGATATATGAATACCATGTTAAAATAAAAATATTTGACAGTAAGGCTTTTGATAAGGGAACTGTAAAAGTGTACCTATATAGGAATGACAAAAACGATTCGTACGAAGAGGTATCAGATATTAAGGGGGTTACCTACTACAAAGATGACAACGGCTTTACTCAAAAAGTTGAGCTTGAAGACAAAAAAGTTTACCCGGTAAAAGAAAATAAATACTGGGCAAGCTATAAGTTTGCATTACCGGGTTTACGCAATGGCTGCGTAATTGAATATAAATACCGGGTTGAATCGCCACGATGGTATAAGATACGCACCTGGGACCTTCAGGATGATATTCCTAAAGTATATTCTGAATATGAGGTGCATATTCCGGGATTTTTCAACTTCAACGCCTCCATAAAAGGGCCTTTAAAATTAACAAAAGCTACCTCAGCGATAGAGACAAAATGCTTTGAAACTCATGGCGCCAGCTGCGATTGTTCATTATTAAATTATGGCATGAGCAATATCCCGGCTTTTATTACCGATGAATACATGACATCGCCAAAGAATTTCCTGTCTTCCATAAATTTTGAACTGGTAGACTGGACAAGTCCGTACGATGGGGTAAAGCATAAAGAGACAAAAGAATGGAAGGATATTGATTATTTACTAAAAACCGATCCGGAATTTGGCGGACAAATGAAAAGGAAAAGCCTGTTTAAAGATAAGGTAGCCCAGTTAATAGCCGGTAAGACCGATGATGTTGCAAAAGCTAAGGCTATATATCAATACTGGCAAAAGTGGTTTAAATGGAATGAATTTATAGGGACTGATAGTGAAAACATTAGTAAGGCGTATGATACACATAGTGGCAGTATAGCCGATATCAATCTGTCATTAATAGCAGCATTATCAGCCGCAGGCTTAAATGCCGAGGCTGTTTTAATATCAACAAGGGATAATGGCGCTATAAACACTTTGTATCCTGTTATTGGAGATTTTAATTATGTGGTAGCAAAAGTTAATATCGGCGATCAGAGTTATCTTTTGGATGCCTCCGATCCGTTATTACCTTTTGGTGTACTCCCTTTTAAATGCTTAAATGATAAAGGCAGGGTCTTTAGTTTGGATAAACCCTCCCATTTTATAGATATGAGCCTGCCTCAAAAAGAGAAAACCACCTATATGCTCGACCTTACTTTGCAGGATGATGGAAAATTAAAGGGCAAGCTCACCAAATACTCATTCGGATATGAAGCTTATAAAAAAAGAGTGGCTATCAAAAAGTTTAACAGTATAGATGAATATGTGGAAAGTGTTAATGCTAAACTTCCAAAATTAAAGATCCTTAATTCAGAGATCAGGAACATCGACAGCCTGGATATGCCTGTGGCTGAAGAATACCAGGTTGAATTTGATGCTTATAACAAGCTAAATGATAAGGTTATGTTTAATCCTTATTTCTGGAACAGAACAGTAACCAATCCATTTAAGCTTGCGGAGCGTTCGTACCCGGTAGATTGGGGCATGCCATCGGAAGACAGGCTTGCAATAACTGTGCATCTGCCTGCGCAATATGTTGTTGAAACACCTCCTCAGGCTGTGGCGATCTCTCTTCCAAATGGTGGCGGAAGATACATTACAGATTACCAGGTTGGTGATAATTCGTTTACATTCACTTATCTAACACAGTTTACAAAATCAATTTACGGAGCCGAGGAATATCCTTACCTTAAAGAATTCTACAACAAAATTATACAATCGCAAAAACAGGAGATGAATATTAAAAAGAAATGATGAGGAAAGCTATTTTATTTTTTTGTTTAATCGGATCATTTACGGCATCGAAGGCACAGCAAAATTATGATGCAAGCCTGATACCAAAAGAACTTTTACCTTATGCCGGTGCAGTAGTAAGGGATAACGAAGTAAGTATTGAAGTTAAAGACCTGGATAATGCCGTTTATCATGTTAAGCAGGTTATTACGGTTTTAAATAAAAACGGCGATAATGATGCACATATAGTTGTTTGGCACGATAAAGACCGGGTAATAAAAAATATTAAAGGGGTTATATATAACCAATTTGGCCAGCAGACAGGTAAATTCTCGGAAAGTGATTTTGAAGATGAAAGCGCCTGGGATGGTTTTTCGCTATTTTTGGATACAAGAATAAAGCATTATTTACCATCTATCACCGAATATCCATATACAATTGCTTATGAGTATGAAGAACGCTCAAAACAAACGCTAAATTTTGATGAATGGATACCTAACCCATATACAGGTGTATCAGTTGAAAAAAGTTCATTTACTTTCATCTGCAAGCCCGATTTTAATATACGTTATAAAGAAACCAATATACCAGTAAAGGCAATTATCGGCACAAATGCGCACGGGTTAAAAACTTATTCGTGGCAGTTGAATAATTTAAAGGCTATAAAGAACGAGCCCTTAAGTCCATATTTTAAAAGCTACTCGAGCAGTGTAATGATCTCTCCTGAAAAGTTTGTTTATTATGGTATTAGCGGATCGTACACAAATTGGAAAGACTTAGGTAAGTGGATCAACGATAAGCTGGTGGCCGACCGGAAACAACTGCCATTTGAAACAATTGAACACATAAAAGATATAACCAGGGATATTACTGACCCTAAGCTAAAGGCAAAAAAGATATACGAATATATGCAGGCCAAGACGCATTATATAAGCATACAGGTTGGAATAGGCGGATTTCAGCCATTTTTGGCATCTGATGTTGATCATCAGAATTATGGTGACTGCAAGGCGCTGGTCAACTACACCCAGGCTCTATTAAAAGCGGTTAATATTGATTCGTACTATTGCTTTGTTAAATCAGGGCGTAACCATAATGTAAGCTTACTAAGCGATTTTGCCAGTATGAATCAGGCCGACCACATTATATTATGCGTCCCGTTTAAAAATGATACTACCTGGGCCGATTGCACCAGTCAAACCATACCTTTTGGTTATATGGGCGATTTTACAGATAACCGTACCGTACTTGCCCTAACCCCTGATGGCGGCAAACTGATGCACACACCCAAATATACTACTGCTAATAACTTAGAAAGCCGCAAAGCGAATTTTACAATAAATGAGGCTGGTGAATTATCGGGGAATATGGCAACAACTTTTAAGGGAGTTGACTACGAAGATCGTGATTACCTGATAAATGAGCCTAAAACTGAACAGTATAAAATACTGCAAAGAGTATATCCCATAAATAATATGGATATTGATAAGCTTGATTTGAAGCAGGACAAAAGCTTTGACCCGGTTACTACTGAAAACATAAAGCTTCATGCCCGGGATTATGCTTCGGTTGATGGAAATAAGCTTTACTTTTCTCTTAATTCAGTTGATAGGGAGACTTACATTCCACGACAAGTGCGTAACCGACTAAACGATGTTTATATAACCCGGGGCAGCACTGATGAGGATGAAATTATTTATACTATCCCTGCAGGCTATCACCTGGAAAAAAATCCGTTAAATGTTACTTTGAATAAACCTTTTGGAAATTTTAGGGCGAGTATGGTGTTAGAAGGTAACCATCTGATATACAAACGTAAATTTCAGCTTCATGACGGCACTTATAACAAGCAAGTTTATCCGGATGTAGTTGATTTTTACCAGGAGGTGGTTGATGCTGATGCCTATAATGTGGTATTGGTGAAGAACTAGCTAAAAATAATAATCCCCAGTACGATCCCTATTATCATAATAATATAGAGCAAAAGCTCCGTGCTGGCATAACGTTTATATTTAGTCCAGAATGAATAATCTTGCTTCGGGTCTGACATAATGCTGCAAAACTATCAAATTAAATTTTAATTTAGGTTCATGAACGTAAGTGAAGAAAAGGAGATAAAAAAAGAGTTCCAGCTGGAGCGTGTTGTGCTTTTTAGCGATGCGGTTTTTGCAATCATTATTACTATTATGGTACTGGACATCCGGGTACCCGAAAGCCTTCGCCATGCAAATGCCGACGAGATCAAACATGCCTTTGGTGAACTTATCCCTAAAATATTAGCCTACTGCCTTAGTTTTTTCCTGGTTGCCAGATATTGGCAAGGTCATCTAAAAATGTTCAGTGTATTAAAAGATTATGATACCAAATTGCTGGGGCTTAACCTTTTTTATTTGTTTTCGGTAACCTTGTTTCCCTTTGCGGTAACCCTTATTTCGGGTAATATTAATCCTGAAGCCTCAATTTACGTGTGGGGTATCTATATTTATAGCGGTGTTGTTTTTTTAAGCACAATAAGTCAAGCCTTACTCACTCGTTACCTGATGAAAAACCGGGAAAAGTTATGTTTTGACACAGATGATCTTGACTCTGTTTTGAAATATAAAGTTATGAGAGCAAATTTCATTATTGTCCCGGTAGTGATTATTATAATGTTTGCATTAAGTTACCTTGGCTTTACACAATATTATGCACTGAGTGCTTTAGCAATCTATGGTTTTCTCACATCTGTAATTGAAAAAAATTATTACCCCGAAAGTACCACGGGGCCTATTATTTTAAAAATATTCAAGCGCAGGAATAGAGGTTTATTAAAAAAGGCGCCCCATAAAAAGGTTATAGTTAAAAAGTAACAAATTTATTTGCCCGAATCAGTCGTTAATGTGGTAGTATCAATAATGGATCCGCATCTCGAAAAGTACTTATAGGTATAAGGATCGTGCAATTTGGTTATCATTACACCTTTTGATGAACTTGCATGCACATAGTAACCGTTTTGCAGGTAAACACCCACATGACTGAATTTTTTCCCATCGTAATCAAAAAAGACAAGATCTCCTTCAACCAGTTCTTCTTCATATTTCCTTTTGATAACATTTATTTGCTGACTGGTTGATCGGGGGATATTTACTCCAAATACCTGCTGTTCCAACAATTGGGCAAGGCCTGAACAATCTACCCCATCTTTATCCTCTCCACCAAATTTATATGGGGTACCCATCCAATTATCAATAAAAGCATATAAACGCCCGTTTTGGATCTCACTTTTACTCACACCCAAAATAGTTGAGTACTTATCGGCAATATCCGCCTGCGGTTTCACTACCTCACCCGGTTCGCCCCTAAGCACTGCTTTTTTGCTATGGCAAGAGGAAAGGACAATAGTTAAAGCCAATAAACAATACAGGTAGTGTATTTTGTTCATGCTGTAAAAATACGGGGAAACCTGCTTTAAGGTTACGTTGATGTTTTTAACATATTAACATATGAGGGAGTCCGGAAGTTGGGAAAGTCGGTAAAGTCCGAAAGAGGGACCGGAATTAAGGGATTTGAACGATTACCGTAGTATACCCATCACCTGATACTTAAAATCTGTTAATCCCGGTCAAAATCCGAAATCGAACCCCCTAAATCCGAAATCAATCAACCTTTTATTACCCGTTGTATCTCGTCGAGCTTCATTAAAGCCTCAACCGGGGTAAGTGTATTTACATCAAGGTTATTCAGGGTATCTCGAATTTTTACCAGCACAGGATCGTCGATGCTGAACATCTGCATTTGTACAGCCTGCTTTTGTACCTTACGGATGCTTTCTTTAATGTGCTCCCCTCCTGTCCGTTCGTTTTCAAGTTTTTTCAGGATTTCGTTAGCGCGGCTCAGCACTTTCTGAGGCATCCCGGCAAGTTTGGCCACGTGGATCCCAAAGCTATGTTCGCTCCCGCCTGGAACCAGCTTACGCAAAAATATAATCTGGTGCCCAACCTCCTTTACAGATACATTGAAATTTTTGATGCGGTTAAAAGAATTACTCAGCTCATTTAGTTCGTGGTAATGGGTAGCAAATAATGTTTTAGCCCTTGCTGTGGGCTGATTATGTAAAAATTCGGCAATCGACCAGGCTATAGATATCCCGTCGTAGGTGGATGTGCCCCTGCCTATCTCATCCAAAAGAATTAAGCTTCTATCTGATAGATTATTGAGGATACTTGCAGTTTCGTTCATTTCCACCATAAAGGTTGATTCGCCCGATGAAAGATTGTCGGATGCACCTACCCTGGTAAAGATCTTGTCGACCAGGCCTATTGAGGCGGCTTTAGCGGGCACAAAGCATCCCATCTGCGCCATCAGTACAATCAACCCTGTTTGTCTTAGCAGTGCTGATTTACCTGCCATGTTAGGCCCGGTAATAATAATGATCTGTTGTGTTTCCGAATCGAGGTAAACATCATTGGTAATGTATTCCTCGCCAAGAGGTAGATTTTTTTCAATCACAGGATGTCTACCACCTTTAATATCAATTACTCTGCTATCGTTAATTTCGGGTTTAACATAATAGTTTTTGATTGATATGGTGGCAAAGTTTAGTAACACATCCAAACGGGCAATCAATTGCGCATTTAGCTGGATGGGTTTAATATACTCGGCAAGCGAATACAACAGATCGTTATATAAACGTGTTTCAAGCGCTAAAATCTTTTCTTCAGCACCTAAAATTTGTTCTTCGTATTCTTTTAGTTCCGGAGTAATATACCTTTCGGCGTTTACCAGTGTTTGTTTCCTGATCCACTCTGCAGGCACTTTATCCCGGTGACTGTGGGTAACTTCGAGGTAATAGCCAAAAACATTATTGAATGATACTTTAAGCGATGGGATCCCAGTTAGCTCTGCCTCACGTTTCTGGATTTCAAGTAAATAACCTTTCCCTCCAAAGGCTATCTTGCGCAGGTGGTCGAGTTCTTCGTTAATGCCATCGCTTATTACACCGCCTTTAACCAACATAACAGGTGGTTCGGCACTGAGCTCTTTATCTATCTTTTCACATATAAGCGTACAGGGGTTTAACTGTTCGCCAATGGCTTTTAATGGCAGACTTGCTGATGTTTCTGCTATTTTTTTTATGGTATCGATAGCAATAAGCGCTTTTTTTAATTGGCAGACCTCTCTTGGGTTTGCTTTTTGCAAGCCAATTTTTGATATGAGCCTTTCCAGGTCACCTATAAGGCGGATATTTTGTTTAAAGTCTTCGCGAAGTTCTTCCTGTTCTATCAGATATTCAACCACGCCTAAGCGGTCATTGATAGGCTTAATTTCTTTCAATGGCATTACGATCCAGCGGCGTAGTAAACGGGCACCCATTGGAGAGCAGGTATGATCGAGAACATCAACCAGTGTTAATGCGTTTTCATTTGCCGAGCCGACCAGCTCAAGATTTCGGACACTATAACGATCGAGCCACAAGTAGCGGTCCTCCTCTATCCTGCTGATGGCAGAGATATGCTGAAGGTTACGATGTTCGGTCTCATTCAGGTAATGCAAAGCAACACCAGCCGCTATAATACCGAGATTTAACTTATCAACCCCAAAACCTTTGAGTGATTTTACTCCGAAATGTTTTAGCAATACCTCATTAGCATAATCGCCGCTGTATGGCCATTCATCAAGGGTATAAGTATAATAGCGGTCGCCGTAGGCATCTTTAAAATCATACTGACGGCTTTTTGGATAAATAACCTCGCTTGGCGAATAACTTTGCAGCAGTTTATCAATGTAGTCGCTGTTTCCCTGTGCGGTTAAAAATTCACCTGTTGAAATATCAATAAATGCTATGCCAATGCTGTTCTTTTCAAAATACAGCGAAGCCAGGTAATTATTGCTTTTTTGATTAAGGATATTATCGTTGGTAGCCACTCCGGGCGTAACCAATTCAGTAACCCCGCGCTTAACAATGGTTTTGGTGGTTTTAGGATCTTCAAGCTGATCGCAAATTGCCACTCGTTGGCCTGCACGGACTAATTTGGGCAGGTAAGTATCCAATGAGTGATGAGGAAACCCTGCCAGCTCTATATGGGTAGCTGCACCATTGGCACGGCGGGTAAGCACTATACCTAAAATACCTGCTGCTTTTATCGCATCCTCGCCAAAGGTCTCGTAAAAATCACCTACGCGAAACAGCAACAACGCACCGGGGTACTTAACCTTTATCTGGTTGTACTGCTGCATTAAAGGTGTTTCCTTCGTATTATCCTTTGCCAATTTTGTTTAAGCTATAATTTGGCAAAGTTAATTTACTGCTTTGCTTTTAACCCCTTTGTGGAAAAAAGTTTGTTTGTGGAATAATCTGGTGCTGCGGCTGTTGAAATGCCTGTAAATTATAAGGGTTGACAACTTTTTATAAGCTATCAACCCTTAATTATAGATGGTTAAAAAGTTTTTTAAGGCTGTGGTGGGCCTGCTGGCTCTGGACCTGGGCCTGGATCAGGCGCCGGCTGGGGAACTGGTGCTGGTGCAGGCTGTGGGGCTGGTTGAGGTGCCGGAACTGGTGCAGGCACTGGTTGTGGAAGTGGAGCGGGCACAGGCGCAGGTTGTGGAACCGGAACAGTTGGCAATTGCTGCGGTGCTGGTGGAGGTTGAGGCGCAGGAGAAGAATTCTCGGTTGTTTTAACACCAAGGTATGCCGATGAACTGATGCCCATAAGCCCAAGCAATGTTGTAGTTATTACTGTTTCGTCAGGCATTATATTGGTATGGCATACATAAAGTATATAAACAACCCCAACAATAATAGTCCAGATAACATTTTGCAGACGGTGAACGCTTACTCCGTTTTCATCAGAAATAATATCAGTAAGAAATCCTTCCGACGGGTAGTTTTGCTGAACGCTTGTAGTTCCACTGGTAGCGCCTGGACTACTTTGCTGACTATTATCAATAACTTTTGCAACAACAGTAGTACCAGCGGCAATGCCTAACAGAATTAAATTTACATTATTAATAACCGGCACCTTCAGGTCAGAAGATGTGCTCCAATAAATAAGCTGATATATAAATGAGCCCGATATAATTACTGTCCAATAAGCAAGTTGCGTACGCCCCAAACTAAAGGCAGCTTTCGGGTCTGCATTGTTTTTTAATGTGGCTATTGCGCTAAAATTAGCGGGATTAAAAACCACATTGCGGAGCATGTCGGTTTTTACGGCAAGTACAATCACTATCAGCGATAATACTGCGAGGATTACTAAATACAGGAACATAATTAAGGTTTAAGAGTGTGATTAATTGGTTTTAATAATTATACCAATGTAAAAAATATTTAATTAGCTGTCAAACAATATTTTAGCAGAATCGATATTATTTCAAAGAATCTGCGCGTAAATAATTCATGTAATTGCTATGATTAATTGTGTACGCGCTATCTATCGGCGTACCCATATTATAGAACCTTATATAATTATTAAGCAATTGCCCGGTTTTATCAGTTTTGATATCAGATATCAGTTTTGAAAAATTGTTGGCATTAATCTTCCCTAACTTAAGGGATGAAGGTAAACTAAGAGTATCGGCCCATATTACCTGTTCTATATTTTTAAATTGAGGAATGGTGTTTAAGTTAAGATAGTGGTTTGTTTCTTTAATTACCTCACCATCATTATTAAATTCAGCAATCTCAAAGGAAGGATAATTGCCATGATTAGAGCAAATGGAGGGTACTATACGCATAAAGGAAACGGGCTCCATGTTTTTAGATGCATCATAAACTACCCTAAAATCATTTAAATGCGTATGGCTTGCTATCATAAACTTAACAACGGCTGAGTATTTTACAATATCGCTCACAAACTGTTGTGTAAAATTGATATTCCACATCGGTGCATTATTGTATCCGTTCATACCCGGTGGAATATGTGAAACAATCCAAACATTTTTGCCATTTGTAGCAGTCAGGTTTCTTTGCAGCCAGGTAAACATTTTTGCTGCCTGCGGATAATTGCTTCCATAGCTCAGCATTGAGCTGTTTATTACAATCAGCTTCAGATTATCTGTTTTGCAGGTATAATAACCATTTGCCTTTAATGAATCGGCTGATGCTCTGGGAAGATTAGGTTCCCATGCATTGGCAAAATCTTTTAAAAATTTTGGATCCTGCATTGCATAATCGTTTCCATAAGTATCATTATTCCCCATTTCAGGTATTATAGGCACGCCAGGAAACCTGCTTTTAAACAATCCCGCTATAAACCTGATAGTTTTCTTTTTTAATACAGAATCAGCAGTTGTTGCATTATGCCAGATAAAGTCGCCTGCAATTATAATAAAAGCAGGGTGAGGCAGTTTTTTCTTCATGTTGATTAAAGCCGATTGCAAGACAGCATAATTAGCATCTTTGCTTAGCAAGCTTGCATTCAGTGTCATCTGCAAAGGAGAGCTTTCAAAAAGTTTTTGCCATTCATCAACCGGTAACGCGGTTAACTTTCTTTTCAGTGCTGTATCATTTAATGCACCAAACATTGGGCTAAAGTGAATATCAGATACGATCAGGCACTTTTTTGTAACTTCTTTTTTATCGCCTGTTTTGAAGGAAAAGGCGAAGGAAAAGACAGCGCCAAGAAAAATCAGGAAACAGAGTGTAAACCCAATAAATTGTTTTTTTTGTATTAATCATATGGCTTGTCTGTGTTTAGCGTTATGGCTCGTAAATATATTATAAATATATCCACTGGTACAACTAAAACAGAACCAAAATTGCATGTTTATGCGGGTTTGCAAAGCAAATTGGCTCAATTACTTTTATCACATTTTCACATACTTATGCGATTGTAATTAAGCATTTAAAAATACAATTTTGCTGCGTAGGCAATGGATAAATGTTGACCGCCTGTTAACAATACAATAAGATAATATTTTGGAGTAATAGATTAGTAAAATTCACGAAAAGTTAGGGTGCAGCTGTAATGGCTGCATCCTTTTTTATATGTTAATATGAGATTATACTATGCTGGAAATTGCTTTAGCAATAGCCGCAATATCATCACCCTCAATAAAAATCAGGTCATGTTTGCCAGCTATCTCAGCCGTTTTAGCAGATGTTACAGGCGGATGCAGCCAAATAACTTTGGCCTTTAGTGGTAAAACATGTTCAGCTATAATAGCATCATGTTCTTCTTCGGGCCTGAAGATATTTACAATATCAACCTTTTCTGGTCGCTTATCTAATTCTTTAAAGGTAAGACCCTCTTTTTCACCAGTCTTCAGTATTGCAATGGAATACTTACCTGGTGAGTAGCTAAATACTTTAAAACCGGCTGTTAATAAAGCTTGAGGAACCTCTGTACCTGGCCAATCGACCAATAAAATGGTGTTGGCATTTTCAAGAATTTCTCTGTGGTTTTCATTATAATTTGCAGACATGATGAATAGTTAGTTTCTGACTATTTGAATTCACTAATCTACATACTAACAGGGAATTAAGTATAACTACAATTTGGGTTTGTTATAATTTTCGGGAGGAGTTGATACAATTTCACCAAATTCATTAACATAAGCCAGCATATCATCAAGGTTTCCGCTGGTAGGATTTTGCTGGCGTTCAAGCTTACGCTGCTCTTTATCTTCTTTTTTCTTCTGCCTGTTTTTTTCAAGTTGCTTCTTCATGAAGGTTGCCTGTGATTTCGCCATAAATGTTTAAAATTAAGAATAGAATTAGCCCGAAACAAAACCACAGTGTGTGGATCAGGAAACGAAAGTGTATATCAAAAACGGGCTGGAATTGCTGTAAAGGTAGTAAAATTTGGCGGTAATTTCTTTAAATTATAGTCAGGACGATTAATTCAGCTATTGCGGCAGGAAGTAAACGATAAGAAATAACAGTTTTTTTAATTGACCGGCTTCTTGCGAATATGAGTATTTATTATTTACTTTGAAACACAAAGTACTTTTAATATAATTTAATGTTTGGCTTTTATAAATATTATTTCTTTCTGGCTCTCCTGCTTTTTATTGCAGAGGTTTTGATAGGCGCTTTTCTGCATGATAGCATTATTCGCCCTTATGGCGGTGATTTTTTGGTAGTTATACTGATATATTGTTTCGCTAAAAGCTTTTTAAATACCTCTGTTTTGCCGACAGCTTTATGCGTATTAATTTTTTCCTATATGGTTGAGATATCGCAGTATTTTCATTTGATCAGGTTATTAGGATTAGAGCATTCAAAAACTGCAAGGCTATTGTTGGGCACCTCCTTTTCCTTTACCGATCTGCTGGCTTATACACTTGGGATATTGCTCGTACTCATGATTGAAAATATAAAGAGCAGTTTAAAAAACTTTTGACCTGATGGAAACCTGGTTTGTAAAGAAAGATTCGATTGTAAGGCAGATATGGGGCAAAGCAGATACAGTACTGTTCATATTTGCTGGTGCTGCCGCTGAATTCGCTTTAAACAAGGCGGTTGACTGGCTCTATTTTACCGGCAGGCTCCCCTCCGATCCGCTGGGCAGGCTGTTCTCAACAGTTACTTACTCGCGGAAGATCATTTTTTCGGAAAGGGAAACGGCGTTTAAAGCAATTGACCAGATCACTGCCATACACGCGGGCGTTGAAAAAAGCCGCGGGGCACAAATCCCTGACTGGGCTTACAGAGATGTGTTGTTTTTGCTAATAGATTATTCAATCCGTTCATTCGAATTACTGGAAAGGAAACTGAGTAATGCAGAAAAAACGGAGGTCTATAATATTTTTCAACAGGTAGGCACAAGAATGCAATTAACAGGGCTACCATCGGATTATGAAGAATATTGTATTATGAGAGAAAGCCATTTGCAACAAAACCTTATCTGCAGTGAATGCACAACTGATCTATACCGCCAATATAAAAAGCATTTAGGTTTAGTTAGATTTAAAATTTTAAAGCAGGTACAACTATTACTCGTTCCCAGCAGTGTAAAAAAGTTACTTCCGCTTGGAAATATTACCTGGATAAAAACCCTGCTGATAATTTACAAACTTTTCAGGTTATTAAGAATCGAGGCTCTCTTCAAGAATGCATTGTTACCAATAGCTTATAAAGAGCAGATCATGCAGATAGGCATTAGTGATTCTACCACCTAACACTATGCGCCCGCTCCTCATCTTCACAAAACAGCAAGCACTTTCATGCCTTTTCCCGGTACTGGTTTTTTCCTTATTGGGCATATCTCACCTATTTACCGTTATTATTCCACGGTATGATTTTATGCTGATTGGGTGCATCTCTATCCAAATAATACTGTTCTGCCTGAAGATAGAAACTAAAGATGAGGTTTTGGTTATCTGTATTTTTCATCTTTTAGGCTTATTTATGGAACTTTTTAAGGTACATTTTGGTTCATGGACATATCCCGAACATGCCGTTACAAAGATATTCAGAGTGCCTTTGTACAGTGGTTTTATGTATGCCAGTGTTGCCAGCTATATGTGCCAGGCTTGGCGACGGCTTAAATTGCAGCTATACCACTGGCCTAAACACTGGGTAGCCCGAATAATTGGCGCTTTAATATATCTTAATTTTTTCAGCAATCATTTTATACCGGATGTCCGTTACTTTATCGGGCTACTGATCCTTTATTTCTTCCGGAAATCTGTTGTAGAATTTCATCTTGAAAATAAAGCATATAGAATGCCTGTTATACTTTCTTTTTTACTTATCGGCTTTTTTATATGGCTTGCAGAAAATATTGCAACAAGGCTCGGCGCCTGGAAGTATGCTTACCAGCATAAAATATGGGCTATTGTAGACTGCCAAAAAATAAGCTCGTGGGCTTTTTTGGTAATTGTAAGCTTTATTATAATAAGCGAATTAAAGGTATTGAAGGAGAAGACAGGGAAATAACCCAAGGAGATATTAGTGGGTTAAAAGAAATTGTATTGATTATACCTGGCTTAAGTACAATATACAAATTGCATAAATAAACTTAAGCCAGGTAAAATGGGATGATCAGTTTAAGCGAATTAACACTCAAACAAATTGACTACCAGCCAGAGCCTTTTTTTGCGTTGCCGTTTTTAATATGCTCTTCGGCAGTAGCTTTACCCATAATTGCAGCCATTTTGTTTCCTGCACTGTCTTTTCCTGTTGCTATGTACCTACCAGATTTAATATCAATTACCGGATCGATCATTGGTACATTTTTAGTTTTTGTTTTTACTGAATAGGCAGTAATTCCACTTGTTGTTGCCATGATAAGTTTTTGTTTTTTTAAGGTTAAACCCTTGTTAGGGCATTTTGTTTTTTAAATTGGTTTTTCTTTTAAATGTTTTCCTTTAGATGTAAAACCGGCTGGCAAGTTATATAATTATGCTTAACAAACAAATTTAACTTAGCGGCAGCTAATCAATAGTTATTAACAATATGTAAACTATAAACAATTAAATTTACATAATGAGGCCTAAATAACAACCTGAATTTATTAATATTGAAAAAAATTAACAATTAATCCGGTTCAATATCATGAAAAGAAGAGATTCAAGTATCCTTTACCTGGTGTTAGGTATATATGCATTAATGGTAAACTGGCACTATAACCATAACCTGATATACCTTTTGCTTGCTTATATATTCTGGCCTTTATACCTTATTTACGAATTACTAACCGGTAACCTTTCCCATGGTATGTGGAAGGAGATCCCGCTTTCTTATTTCAGGTAAAATAGCTTAAACATTATAGGGAAATCTGTTTTAGAAATTGTTAATAAAAACGCTCCAGAATGCCTCAATTGTTAAAAAATGTAAAAAACGAAATACTTTATATTAAATTTAGCTAAAAGTCGTTCCTTTGCTAAATAATCATATATGAAGAAAATTTCACTTATTGCTATCTTATTCTCGGGGGTTTTATTTTTAGAAAACTGTAAAAAAGACACAGTTGTAGCCACTGCCACTTCAACATCCTTAATGATCGCTAATATCAGAGATAGTTCTTGGTATACAGATACGGTTACTGCATCGCTCAAATATGATGCGGTAAACAAAACCAAAACTTTTACCTGTGTTGGTTCAGCAAATAATAAAAAAATATCTATAAGCCTTATAACAGCCTCATCAAGCAATACCAGCGGATTTCCGCTTGGTACTTATAATGTTGATGCTACACCTAATTTACAATTTGCACTTTTAACGCCACAAAAAGCACCATCAGGCAATATTGAATATTTACCGGTAGGCACAGTTTACCCCGGCTCAGGTAGTATAATTATTTCAGCTGTAGATTCGGTAAAGAACCAGATTACAGGAACTTTTAGTTTTACAACCAGGATAAACAATCCGGATAACTCTGTAACTATAACCCAGGTTTCAATAGGTGGGATTAACAAATTACCTTATACTTTTAGCAGTAATTGATTACAGTAAACAGCTACTCAAATTTTCTTTAATATCCACTAATTAGTATGAAGGCGTAAGCTTTTCATGCTTTTTTGTTTTTAGCCCCTCCTCTTAAACAACAAAAAGCACTTGTTTACGGAATTGTTACCTTTGCCAAAATTTAATATTAATGCCGCAAAAAAATAAAGCTGTTTTTTTAGATCGTGATGGTGTGCTTAACCAGGAAATGGGCGATTATGTACGTCATTTTGAAGATTTCCATATCCTGAATAATTTTGATGCCTTAAAAACGCTGCAGGATAAGGGTTATTTGCTGTTGGTAGCCACAAACCAGGGCGGTCTTGCAAAAGGCTGGTATACTGAAAGTGAGCTTGCAAAAATGCACCAGCACCTGAAAAACATTTACAGCGAACATGGTGTTGAAATAATTGATATTTTTTACTGTCCGCATCATCCTGATTTTACCGGTGATTGTGATTGCCGTAAACCAAAACCGGGCTTGTTATTGCAGGGAATTGAGAAATATAATCTTGATGCGGCGAAATCTTACTTTATTGGCGACCGGGAACGGGATGTTGAAGCCGGAACCGCCGCAGGAGTAAAAGGTATATTAATTAACAGCGACCAGCCAATTAGCGAAGTGCTGGATTTGATTGAGTAAGTTAGAAACCAGAGATTAGAGGCTGGAGATTAGAGATTAGTTTTAAAAATCAGCACGTTTTTAAATAATCAAAACAACATTATAACTATCCAACGTTACACAATAACCAACTATATGACCCTAAAACGCTATTTAAATAATCTCGATTCGTTAATAGCCGCCATTATTGGTTTTTATGTTATTTACCTGTTTACAAAATATAGTGGAGTTGGCATTTCGCCCGACTCCATTATGTATGCCAGTACTGCAACCAATATGCAGGCGCATGGCACTATTATAACATTTAATAAGGGGCCATTGGTGTTCTTCCCTGTGTTTTATCCTTTTTTTCTAAGCGTTATCCAGTTTATTTCGAGGGTTGACCCTATTGAAGCTGGTGCTATGATCAATGCCGGTCTTTTTGCTGCTGTAATATTTACCAGCGGGTGGATAATGGAAAAGTTCATTTCCCACTCTCGCATTTACAAGTGGCTGATACTTGTAGCTATTATTCTAAGTCCTGGTTTATTGGAAATTTACACCTACTTGTGGTCGGAAACGTTGTTTATTTTCGAGATCCTGCTTTTTATAATTGCTTACTGGAAGTACCTGCAAATACATACCACCAAAGCATTAATATTTGTTGCACTTATCACTGCAATTAGCTGTATTACACGTTATGCCGGGGTAACTGTTGTAGGCGCCGGAGGACTGATGTTATTGCTGGACAACAAGCTAACGATTAAAAAGAAAATCATTCATATTTTAATGTTCGGCTTTATTTCAGTTTCACCTTTGGTAGGGAACCTGGTGATGAACAGGGTTAATTCGGGCTTGAGCACCGGCACACGTCTGCCTTCAATTACTCCTTTTATTGATAATCTGTACTATTTCGGCACCGTAATTTGCGATTGGGGAAGCTTGAGTAAGGCTGCTTATCCCCTGGCGACTGTTATTGCTTCGGTAGTATTACTGGCTTTGATAGGTATTTTGTTATGGAAAGCGTTTAAGGGCCGCATTAATAGTTATGAAAACATTGTAATAGCTTTTGCCATTGTTTATGGGCTTTTTATAGTGATATCGGCAAGTATATCCAGGTATGAGCGCATTAACAGCCGTTTGTTATCACCTATGTTTATTCCGCTTCTAATCTCTTGTACCAGTTGGGTGCCTGATGTCTTGAGACTGATAAAATCAAAGGCTAAATATGTGCTGGCTGGGGTAGCAATAATTTTGATGCTGGCCTTTGAATATTCAACTTTTCAAACAGATTACCAGCGATATGACGATGAACATGATTACGGGGTACCCGGCTATAGTGATGATGATTGGAATAAGTCGGAATTTATTGTTTACCTAAGGCATCACAAAAGCATGTTTAAACCTGGCATCCCGATTTATACAGATGCCGATGAAGCGGTTTATCTGTTTACCCGAATGTCATCTACAGTAATACCCCATAAGTTTTTCAAGGCCGACGTTCAAAAATTTTATGCGCAAAAACGTTTTTACCTTATCTGGTTCACTAACTTATATAATACCGAGCTGATAAGCCTGCCTGATATTATGAAAAACAAAAAACTGGTTAAAATTGGTGAGGCCAAAGAGGGTATTATTTATTATTGTGATGAGAAATAATACCGGAATTTAATTCCGATTACATGATCTCTAATCAATCAATTCGAAATTTAATTTTGATTTAACAAACTGTTATTTATATTTGCACCGCTCATCTATAGTTTTACTATACAAAAAAATGAACGGTTATACATTATATCATTTGCACCTGCACCATCACCACCATGTGGTGATTAGATAATGTATGTTTCTACGCGAAATAACAACCCTCCGTTTATATTTTTATTATAGTTCCTTAAAATCATTCAGTGAAAACACTTAAAATAGCGATCCAAAAATCGGGTCGGCTCAACGAAAAATCCGTTGAATTATTAAAAAACTGCGGCTTAAGCTTCGAAAACTACAAAAGCTCGCTTATCTCCCCTGTATCCAACTTTCCGCTCGAAATTCTTTTTCTGCGTGATGATGATATTCCCGAATATGTTCAGGATGGCATTGCCGACCTGGGTATTGTTGGTGAAAATGTGATACAGGAAACCGAAGTTGAGGTAAGCTACCTGCAACGCCTGGGCTTTGGCAGGTGTTCGCTTAAAATAGCAGTACCAAACACAAACGACATTCAAAGTCTTGATGAATTGAATGGTAAATCGATAGCTACCTCGTACCCTGCTATCCTTGGTAAATTCCTGAAAGAAAAAGGTATACAAGCAGATATCCGCACCATTTCCGGCTCTGTAGAGATCTCTCCTGGTCTTGGGTTAAGTGACGCTATTTGCGACCTTGTATCCACAGGAGGCACACTTAAAAGCAATGGCTTAAAACCATTTGCTGATGTAATGACATCTGAAGCAGTATTAATAGGCCGCAAAGGAAGTGAAAATGAGGACCTTGTAAAGGAACTTATCCAACGCATTCAATCAGTATTAAGGGCTAAAGAAACCAAATATGTTGTT
This sequence comes from Bacteroidota bacterium, assembly GCA_013286325.1. GTDB lineage: Bacteria > Bacteroidota > Bacteroidia > Sphingobacteriales > Sphingobacteriaceae > Mucilaginibacter. Next base: position 30,861 of record JABDFZ010000017.1, read on the forward strand.
TTGAACGTTCATAAAAATAATTTACCGGCAATTACGGCATTGCTTCCGGGTGTTAAAAGCCCTTCGGTAGTGCCATTGGCCGAGGAAAACTGGGTAGCTGTACATACTGTTATCCCGGAACGCGATTTCTGGGACAGGATTAGTCAACTAAAACAAGCCGGAGCGCAGGGCATTGTAGTAATGCCGATTGAGAAGATTATTTTATAGTTGGCAGTTAGCAGTATCTGTCAACAGCAGAAACTGCAAACCGTCCACTGCAAACTGTAAACTGGAATGAAACGATATAATTATTCAGATTTAAGTATTGCCGATATCCAAAAACTGGTTCAGCGCAATGTTGATCCAGCAAATGAGATCCGTGCCATTGTTGAGGATGTTATTGTGCATGTTCAGCAAAATGGAGATAGCGCTTTACTGGATTATGCTTTAAAATTTGACAAAGTCGAGTTGGATAAGTTATATCTGGACAAAGAGGAATTAACTGAAATTGCTTCGACAATTACTGATGAGCAAAAGGCAGCTTTAGAAATTGCATATAACAATATTTATAAATTCCATGCTGCGCAGCTCAAAGCCGAAGGCAAAGTAGAAACGATGCCCGGTGTAACCTGCTGGCGCGAATTAAGGCCGATTGAAAAGGTTGGTTTATATATACCTGGCGGCAGCGCTGTATTGCCAAGTACATTTTTAATGCTTGGTATCCCGGCTAAAATAGCAGGGTGCAACGAGGTTATTGTTTGCTCACCTCCGCAAAAAAATGGAAAAGTAAATGCCTTTATTGCTTATGTTGCCCTTATGCTCGGGATTGATAAAATATACCTGGCAGGTGGATCGCAGGCAATAGCAGCAATGGCTTATGGGACCGAAACCATTACTAAAGTTGATAAAATATTCGGCCCCGGAAACCAATTTGTTACCAAAGCAAAAACCATTATCCAATCGACCACTACCACAGCCATTGATATGCCGGCAGGGCCGTCGGAAGTATTGGTTATTGCTGATGAAACCGCAAACCCGGTTTATGTTGCTGCTGATCTGTTGGCGCAGGCAGAGCATGGAATGGATAGTCAGGCTATATTGGTTTGCACATCCACCCAAATAGCCGGGAAAGTTCTGGCCGAGCTTGATAAGCAATTACCTGTATTGCCCCGTGCCGAAATTGCAAAGGTAGCTATCGAAAGCTCATATGTTGTGATAACAAATAACCTTATTGAAGCAATGAGTTTTAGCAACCAGTACGCCCCGGAGCACCTAATATTAGCTACTGAAAACTGGCAACAGATAACAAGCAGCATTATTAATGCAGGCTCAGTGTTCGTTGGTAATTTAACACCCGAAAGTGCAGGAGATTATGCATCAGGCACTAACCATACCTTGCCTACAAGCTCCTACGCGAGGGCTTATTCAGGGGTATCGGTTGATTCGTTTGTTAAAAAGATCACGTTTCAGCATATCACACCTGAGGGGATACAAAACATCGGGCCATTTGTCGAAATACTGGCAGAACTGGAGGGATTACACGCGCATAAGAATGCAGTGACGGTGAGAATGAAGGAATAATTTAAAAAAACTTTGTCATTGCTTCGTGCCTCGCAATGACAAAGTCAATTAAGGTTTTAGAATAAAGAAAAATGTTTAGTATAAATAACATATTAAGAGAAAACATAAAACAACTTGTCCCCTATTCCTCTGCACGTGATGAGTACCAGGGAGAGGCAAGCGTGTTTTTAGATGCTAATGAGAATGCATTCGGCTCACCTATGGAGCAGCAATTTAACCGCTACCCCGATCCGTTACAATTTGAAGTTAAAAAGCGGTTAACCAAGATTAAAGGCGTACCACCGCGCAATATATTTGTAGGTAATGGCAGCGATGAAGCTATAGATATACTTTTTCGCAGCTTTTGCAATCCAGGTGCTGACAATGTGATATTGGTGCCTCCTACTTATGGGATGTACCAGGTTTCGGCTAATATAAATGATGTTGCTGTAAAGAATGTGCCGCTTACTGAAGAATTCCAGCTTAACCTTGAGGGTATAGCTGAGGCTATTGATAAAAACACCAAGCTTATATTTATCTGCTCTCCAAATAACCCTACAGGTAATTCTATCGACCGCACTGACATTGAAACCCTGCTTGCAAATTTTAGCGGCATAGTTGTGGTTGATGAAGCTTATATCAACTTTAGCAGGCAAAAGACTTTTATACAGGAGCTGACTGAATATGCAAATTTGGTTGTTCTGCAAACATTATCAAAAGCATGGGGGCTAGCCGGTTTGCGTATAGGTATGGCCTTTGCCAGTGAAGAAATTATTGAAGTGATGAACAAAGTTAAACCGCCATATAATGTAAACGAAGCTTCGCAACAACTGGCTTTACAAGCACTGGCTAATATAGAACAGGTAAACAACTGGATTAAGGAAATTTTATTGCAAAGGGATAAACTGGTTCTAGGTTTAAAAGACTTCGATTTTGTGGTGGATATTTACCCTTCTGATGCAAATTTTATCCTGGTTAAAACCACTGATGCAAATGGCATTTATAATTTTTTAGTAGAAAAAGGCATAATTGTCCGCAACCGTTCGAAAGTTGAACTTTGCGAAGGCTGCTTACGCATTACTGTTGGCACACCTGATGAAAACAACCTGTTACTCCAAACCTTACAAAACTTTAAATGAGCAAGCTGCAAAAAATACTTTTTATTGACCGCGACGGCACCTTAATTGAAGAAACGCCGGATGAGCAAATAGACTCGTTTGCAAAACTGACTTTCTATAAAGGTGCTTTGCAATATCTTCCTAAAATAGCTAAGGAGCTGGATTACGAGCTGGTGATGGTTACTAATCAAGATGGTTTAGGTACGGCTTCGTATCCTGAGGATACATTTTGGCCGGTGCAGAACTTTGTACTTAAAACTTTTGAAAACGAAGGTGTTGTATTTTCAAACATCTGTGTTGACCGTACCTTTCCTGCTGAAAATGCTCCTACGCGTAAACCAGGGATCGGGTTACTGCTTCAATACTTTGATGCTGAAAAGTATGATTTGAAAGGTTCGTTTACAATAGGCGACCGAAAGAACGATGTGCTGCTTGGTCATAACTTGGGAGCAAAAGCAATATGGCTGAACGATAATTCGAACTTAGGGAGTCATGAGTTTAAAAGCCCCGCGGAAGAAGATGCCGTAAAAAGCACTGTTGCTCTTGAAACTACAGACTGGCAAAAAATATATGAGTTTTTAAAACTCGGGGAGCGTGTGTTTGAACATCGTAGAAGCACTAAGGAAACAGATATCTATATAAAAATAAACCTTGATGGTACAGGTGAAGCCAAAGTATCAACCGGTATTCATTTTTTTGACCACATGCTTGACCAGATTGCCCGGCATGGAAGTATTGATCTTGAGGTTGTTGCCAATGGCGATCTGCACATTGATGAGCACCATACCATTGAAGATACCGGTATAGCCTTAGGCGAAGTGTTTGCTTTAGCCTTAGGCAATAAAAAGGGAATTGAACGCTATGGTTTTTGCCTGCCAATGGATGATTGCCTTGCGCAGGCAGCCATTGATTTTGGCGGCAGGAACTGGATTGTTTGGGATGCGGAATTTAAAAGAGAAAAGATTGGAGAAATGCCAACAGAAATGTTCTTCCACTTCTTCAAATCGTTCAGTGATGCAGCGAAAGCCAACCTGAATATAAAAGCCGAAGGTGAAAACGAACACCATAAAATTGAGGCTATATTTAAAGCCTTTGCAAAAGCTATAAAAATGGCTGTGAAAAGAGATGTAAATAATATGGTTTTACCGTCTACTAAAGGACTTTTATAGTTGGCAGTAGGTAGTGTGCGGTTGGCAGTAATTGCCACTTTCACTGCAAACTGCAAACCGACAACTGCAAACTTATGATAGGGATAATACAATACGGTGCCGGGAACATTTTCTCATTAACTGCTGCTTTGGAGCGGTTAGGGATTGCCTATGGCATGATCAGTAAAGAAGACGATTTTGAACTTTATGACAGATACATTATTCCAGGGGTTGGGCATGCGGGTGCTGCTATGAATAAGCTGGAGCAAACCGGTTTAGTGTCGAAAATAAAATCGCTTAGCAAACCTACATTGGGTATTTGTGTAGGTATGCAGTTGTTAACCACACATTCGGAAGAAGGCGACACTAACTTATTGAATATCATCCCTGTAAGAACACTAAAATTTACAAGTAGTCCGTTATATAAGATACCGCATACCGGATGGAACAGGGTGTATCCCGAAAAGGAAAGTTTACTTTTTGAAAATATTCCGAACGGATCACACTTTTACTTTGTACATTCATACTTTATTGAGCATAATATTGCATATACTTTATCGACAACAACTTATAACGAAAAGTTTTCGGCATCAATTATGCATAATAATTTTTATGGTGTACAGTTCCATCCTGAAAAATCCGGGGCCTATGGTGAAATCTTACTAAAAAACTTCTCAAAAATTTAAAGACATGTACATTATTCCTGCAATTGATATTTTAAATAAAAAAGTAGTACGGTTACGTGAGGGCGATTACCAACAGGTAACAGAATATGATGTTTCCCTTGAGGAAATGATAGATAAATATCAATCCAACGGCACTAACTTTATCCATATCATCGACCTTAATGGTGCTAAAAACGATTTCTCGAACCAGCAATATCTTTTTGATGTGATCCGCAAAACGGACATGATGGTTCAGTACGGCGGCGGCATCCGCAGCATTGACAAGGTTAAGGAACTGATAGACTCAGGCGTACACCGCGTTATTGTAGGCACACAAGCGCTTACAAACCCATCATTTTTACCCGAGCTAAGCAAGGAGGTTTGCGGTCGGGATAAATGCTCAGACCAGGTGGTTATTGCCATTGATGTATTGGATGAGGTAATTAAATATTCCGGCTGGATGGAAAGCTCTCCTATTAAATTAATGGATTACGTTGATAAATGCCTGGCTTTAGGTTTTTTCCGTTTTTTATGTACCGATATTAATAAGGATGGCAAACTTGGCGGCGCAGGGATTGAACTTTATGAAAAACTGCTCGATCATTCACCTTTTATAAAACTTATTGCTTCGGGTGGAGTAAGCTCCATGACTGATGTTGAACAGCTTAGCAATATTAAGGTTGAATCGTGTGTGGTTGGCAAAGCCATTTATGAGGGACATATTACTATTGAAGAAGTAAAAAACTGGAACCTGGAATCGCTGATATCAATATAAAAGCCCCCTGGCCCCCTAAAGGGGGAACAATAGTTTGATATGAGAAAGAAAATGTTTTTGGGTGCAGGCAGCTTAATATTCAAAAATGCTGAAGCACTTAGAAACAATTTGACTCCAGCGGAGATGTTATTATGGGGTCATTTAAAAGGGAACCAGCTTGGGGCAAAATTCAGAAGACAACATCCTTTAGGAATTTATATTGCAGACTTTTATTGTCATCAACATAAACTTATTATCGAAATTGACGGAAGCATTCATAATCTGCTCAGAGTTATAGCAAACGATTTAGAACGTCAAATTAGCCTTGAAATGGATGGAATCAAATTTCTCCGTTTTAGGAATGAAGAAATATTTAATCATTTGGAAAAAGTGTTGAATACTATAAAACAAACTTTAAGCTCCCCCTTTAGGGGGGCGGGGGGCCTTACTAAAAGAATTATCCCCTGCCTTGACGTTAAAGATGGCCGTACTGTAAAGGGGGTTAACTTTGTCGATCTGCGAGATGCAGGAGACCCGGTTGAGCTCGCATGGAACTATTCGCAGCAAGGCGCTGATGAATTGGTATTTTTGGACATAACAGCAACTGTTGAGCGACGTAAAACCATGGTTGAGCTTGTAAAAGCAGTGGCAAGGCAAATAAACATCCCATTCACCATAGGTGGCGGTATTAATGAAATTGCTGATGCTGACGCGCTTTTAAATGCCGGAGCCGATAAAATATCCATCAATTCTGCTGCAGTGCGTAATCCGGCTTTGATTGATGAACTGGCTAAAGCCTTTGGAGTTCAGTTTGTAGTAATAGCTGTAGATACCCGGATTATTGCCAATAAAAACATTGTGCACCTGAATGGCGGCAGGTTGCCAACAGAAAAGGAAACACTGGACTGGATTTTAGAAGCCGAAAGTCGCGGGGCAGGCGAAATACTGCTAACCTCCATGGATCATGACGGCACAAAAGCTGGCTTTGATAACGGGCTGCTAAAATTGGTAAATGATGCGGTGAATATTCCTGTTATTGCTTCTGGAGGTGCAGGTTCAGTACAGCATTTTGTGGATGTATTTGAAAAAAGCAATGTGGATGCAGCTTTGGCAGCATCAGTTTTTCATTACGGGGAAATATTGATCCCTGATTTGAAAAAGATTTTGAAAGCGAATAATATAGAGGTTAGAGAAATATAACTAATAATAGAACAGCATGACATGCTGAACTTGTTTCAGCACCTCATATGCTAAGTCAATATCAGGCAGGCGAATTGTCTTGTGTGATACCGAAACAAGTTCGGCATGATAGGTTGAGACAGCATGTATAAGAAATAAATACGAGATGAACATCGATTTCAATAAAACAGACGGACTGGTACCGGTAATAATACAGGATGAGCAGACGCTTGAAGTGCTGATGCTTGGCTATATGAACCAGGAAGCCTATGATAAAACGGTACAGGAAAATATTGTCACTTTTTTTTCGCGCTCAAAAAACAGGCTGTGGACCAAAGGCGAAACAAGCAATAATTTTCTGCACGTGAAGCATATCAGTATCGACTGCGATAATGATACCCTGCTTATAAAAGTTAAAGCCGATGGCCCAACCTGCCATACAGGCGACCGCAGCTGTTTTAAAACAGATTACAATCAAAACTTTATATTACAATTAGAGCAAATTATTGCTGACCGGTATGAGCATCCACAAGAAGGATCGTATGTAAATAAATTGCGCACAAAGGGTTTAAATAAGATAGCACAAAAGGTTGGAGAAGAAGGTGTTGAAACAGTTATAGCAGCTTTGGCGGAAACAGAAACAGATTTGATCAATGAATCGTCTGATCTGATTTTTCACCTGCTTGTGCTGCTTCGGGAAAAGGGACTAAGCCTTGAACAGATAGCCAGAAATTTAGAAGAAAGACATAAATAAGTCCATAGTTGATAGTCCATGGTCCGTAGTAATTTATGGTGGCTATGGACTATGGTCTATGGTCTATCGACCAAAAAAATGACTGTACAAAAAGCAGCGGAACTAACCGGACATGGTAACCCTATATTTACGCTTGAGCTTTCGCAAAAGCCGGGGATATTGTTTACAGGTGGTAATGATAAAGGATTAGTAGAATGGAGCTTAAAGGATAATGCCTTTATTAAGGTGATGTTTCCTGTTACTGCATCAATATACGCCATTCATGGCCCCGTTGGGTTTCCATTATTGTTCGCTGGTTTGCGTAACGGGGATGTGATGGTATTCGATTTTTTAAAGCAACAACTCCTCCCAACTCTTAAACACCATCAAAAGCCAATATTCGATATCAAATCGGTAAATAGTAAAGGTGAATTACTGATAGCATCAGAAGATGGAACAGTGTCTATCTGGAGCCTTAAAACATTAGCATTATTGCATACTATTAAAGTTTCAGCTGATACCATACGCTGCATTAGCATTTCGCCTGATGAAAAGCAGGTCGCTTTTGGATGCCGTGATAATCAAATTCATATTTATAACCTGGAAGATTATACTTTGCTCAAAACATTACACGGTCATACCATGTCTGTATTTGCTTTACAGTACGCGCCTTCAGGCAGTTATTTAATATCTGGTGCGCGCGATGCGCAAGTAAAAATATGGGATTTCGCCTCCTACAGCTTACTACATAATATTCCTGCGCATTTATTTGCTGTAAACAGCATTGCCTTTCATCAGTTCCTTCCCTATTTTGCAACTGGGAGCATGGACAAGGGCATAAAGATATGGGGAGCTGATGATTTTAAACTATACAAGAGCATCAGCCGCGAAAAGGGTCATGCAAGTCATCAATTATCAGTAAATAAGGTGATATGGAATGGCAACCAGTTAATATCAGTAAGTGACGATAAAAAGGTAATTGTTTGGGATATTGGGTTTGATAATTAAAAAAACCTTTTAATTATGGTTAATTTATGGGTATAACGTTTTTGCTCTTCAGAGTAAATGCCTTTTTCGTCAATGCTATCTATTTTAACCTTTCCCGATGCATGAATAATTTTCTCGTTATTAAGCATAATGCC
>JABDFZ010000018.1 GCA_013286325.1 Bacteroidota bacterium
TTTTTGAAAAGTATGGATATCGTGTAAATTAGAAAGTTTTCACCGCCTTTTGTAAATTAATAAATGGATTTGACCCCAATATGGCTCACCTTAAAATTGGCCGGCATAACCACCTTGTTGTTGCTGGTTATTGGGTTACCGGTTGCCTGGTGGCTTTCGAAGGGGAGGTCGTTTTTTAAGATTATCCTCGAAGCCATCATCACTATGCCTTTGGTTCTGCCTCCATCGGTGCTGGGGTTTTATTTGTTGCTGGCATTTAGTCCGCAGCATGGTATAGGGAAATGGTTGCAGCAAACTTTCGATATCCGGTTTGTATTCTCTTTCAAAGGTCTGGTACTGGCTTCTATTATTTACAGCATGCCCTTTATGATAGGGCCGATAAAATCAGCATTGCAGCAATTACCTGCTTCACTTTCGCAGTCGTCATACTCGTTAGGTAAAAGTAAATGGCAAAGCTTTGTAAGGGTGCTACTGCCAAATATAAAACCATCATTATTAACTGCCATTGTACTCACTTTTGCGCATACTTTAGGCGAATTTGGCGTAGTGTTAATGATAGGCGGCAATATCCCGAATGTTACACGGGTAGCTTCCATTGCGGTTTATGATTCCGTTGAACAAATGGATTATCATTCGGCCAATGTTTATTCGCTTATCCTGTTTGCTATAACCTTTGTTTTGGTTATGGCGGTGTTCATATTTAATAAATACCAGTTAAAAAGCCCTTTGGAATGATCAGCATTGATATTGAAAAAAAGTTAAAGGCTTATCAGGGGCAACAGGTATTACATGTAGCTTCGCAATTTGCCACAGGCAGCATCACCAAAATATATGGCCCTTCTGGTGCTGGAAAAACAACTTTTTTAAAAGTAATTGCCGGATTTATCAATCCTGAAAGAGGTAAAATTATTACAGATGGAATTACCTGGCTAGATACAGATTTTAAGATAAACCTGCCTCCTCAAAAAAGAATAGTCGGGTTTGTTTTCCAGGATTATGCGTTGTTCCCGAATATGACCGTTCTCCGGCATCTTGAATATGCAACAGATGATAAGGCGTGGATAAAAAGGTTATTGCTCATTGGCAAACTGGAAACCTTTACCAGTCATAAACCCGAATACTTATCCGGCGGACAGCAGCAGCGTTTAGCTATATTAAGGGCATTGGCTATCAAACCTCGATTACTACTGATGGATGAGCCATTTTCTGCACTGGATCCTGAAATGAAATCAGCGTTGATCAGTGATTTAAAAGTATTGTTTAAGGAGCTGGGTACAACCGTTTTAATTGTAAGCCATAATCCGCAGGAGTTGGATGGATTGGCCGAAAATGAAATGGAATTGAACGGTACGAAATGAAAGAACCTAAACACATACTTAATATCTGCTTATCAATTTATTAGCGAATTTTCGATGCCCGCTTTGTCATCCTGAACGTAGTGAAGGACCTGCTATAAACGCAGGACAAGCACGCTGTCTACCAATCAATTAGAGAAGATCTTTCACTTCGTTCAAGATGACAAAAGGGGTTTTAGTTTTTATCCAGCTCCCTGTCAATCCGCTCCTGTAACTCTTTTTTAAAATCATCATCCAGGTGTATTTCGTTATTTACTGAACTTTGAAAAAGCTGCTGCACCATAACATTTATCATGCGGCTTTGCGTATTGTATAATCTGCAAAAAGAGCATCCGGCAAGATGGATCCGTAATTCAAGTTTTTCGTGGATGGAAAGTTTTACCATTTGCTTTTTCTCAATAAGCAGGGTTGCCTGCCTGCAATTGTATATTATCTTTTTTAACTGACTCATATAATTGCCCTCCTTAAATCCAGTTTTTTTGTAAACACGCCCGCAGGTTGAGTTTAGCGCGATGAATAATAACCCAAAAATTAGCTGCAGTTACCTTTAAATCCAAACAGATCTTTTCAGTCGACTCATCATCCAAATGTTTCATAGTAAATATCGACATCCATAATGCAGGCAACTTTTCCATACACCGTTTAAATATTTCATTAAACTCTTTATTATGCAGCGGATCGGCACTTTCAATACCAAATGGCTGAGGGGCATATTCTTTATTCCAGTGCCCGTCGTTCTGGTCGAAAAAATCATGTTGTTCCTTTTCTGCATTAATCAAATCACTCATTGGCAAAGCCGTCTTTTTCCTGTAAACGTCAACTATCTTATTTTTAAGAATAGCTGTAAGCCATGTACGTTCACTGCTCCTGCCTTCAAATTTATCTGCCCGTTCCAAAGCAGCAAGGAAAGTTTCCTGCACCAGGTCTTTGGCCTTTTCATCATCGTTAATACGCCTTATTGCGTAAGCATATAGGTAATCGGCGTGGGTATAAACCCATTGATGGGGATTTAAAGTCATAAAAAGAATTTAACAAAACGAATTTGCATTAATAAAAGTGAATTACGTATTAGGTTATTGTTTGGCATACGTTAAGTGGATTTTATCCATTCATTTTCTTAGTCGTTTATGAATACAAAACCTTACAACTATTGTTAAAAACATGTTTTTGACCCGAAAAACAGGTAAAACTGGGGTTAATCCGGTACAAGTTGGTACAAGTTGGTACATTAATGTTTATAAAAATAATTTAAATTAAACTTGTAAGGGATTAGCTAAACGTCCGACTAAGCATATGAAGGAATCAGAAAAAATAAACTTAAATTAAAAACATAAAACGATGAAAACAATTAAATTATTCAGCATTTTAGCCGCCCTGGTAGTCACCGCGCTGGCTTCAGTTGCATTTATTAATTCGAGACTTTCGAAGAAAACAGGTGGTGATACCAAAGGGTTCGCAGTAGTTGAGCTTTATACCTCGGAAGGTTGCTCAAGCTGCCCGCCTGCAGATGACCTTGTTGCAAAGATCCAAAAAGAATATGATGGCAAACCGGTTTATATACTGGCTTTCCATGTTGACTATTGGGATGCGATGGGTTGGAAAGATGCTTTCAGCAGCGCCGATTACACCAAAAGGCAAAAAGAATACGCCAGCTCTTTAAAGGTACAATCCGGAATTTATACCCCGCAAATTGTGGTAAACGGCAAAACAGAATTTGTAGGTTCGCAAGAAGCCTCTTTACGCAGCGCCATCAGCACCAATCTTGATCAAACACCCGCTACCTGGTTAACTTTAAATGTTGCAGGAGTAACTGCAAATAGCGCAACCGTAAAATACAGCATTGATGGAGATGACAAGAAAACAGTGCTTTTATTGGCGCTGGTTCAAAAATGGGCCAAAACAAAAGTTGAACGCGGCGAAAATGGTGGTCATACCCTATCACACATTCAGATTGTACGTAAACTGCAAAGCGTATCTATAAAAGAGAAAGAAAAAACCGGGACAGCAACTATTGAATTGCCAGCCGGGTTTGCTCCACAAGGATGGGAAGTAATTGGCTTTTTACAGAGCAAAAAGAATGGCTCGGTAACAGCAGCAGCTAAAGCAGAATTTGCCGCTCAGGCAGACGCCGCTGCAATGCCAAAGGGCTCGAATTAAGAGATAAGTCTCCAAATGCCACTCAGGCTTTAAGTGTTCCGTATGGAACATTACCAAAATCAATTTTTCATTTTTCTATCAGCCAGGTGTTTTTAACGAAACGCCTGGCTAAATACTGGCTTTGTTCTTGATCCGGGCAAACTGTTGCAAACATTTTTTACGTATTTTTAACTACTATTTAAACAGGCAAATTAAATGAAAGTAATTAAGGAAAAACACTCTTTAGCCATGCGATGGTGCCATTGGGTAAACTTTCCCTTATTGACCATTATGATATGGAGCGGAATGCTCATATACTGGGGGAATGACGTTTACACATTTACGCTGTTCGGCCACACTTTTTTCAAGTTTTTCCCCGGGTGGTTTAACAAGGCACTGCATATTCCTTTTCGTTTGGCCGAGGGAATGTCTTTTCATTTCCTGTTTATGTGGTTTTTCACACTGAATGGCTTTTTTTATATTATATACACCATAATATCAGGCGATTGGCGCGAGTTGGTTCCTAAACGCAATTCCTTTAAAGAAGCGTGGCTGGTACTGTTGCATGATCTCCATATCCGCAGAACCGCCCCACCTCAAAATAAATATAATGCTGCTCAGCGTATTGCCTACAGTGCAATTATAGTTATGGGTATTGGCTCGGTAATTACCGGTTTAGCTATCTATAAGCCGGTGCAGTTTTATTATTTAGCGTGGATATGTGGCGGTTATCATTTTGCCCGCATATTACATTTCGCTTTAACCATTGGCTATGTTTTATTTTTTGTGATCCATATTGTGCAGGTAATACTTGCCGGATGGAATAACTTCCGTTCGGTTATTTCTGGATTTGAGGTAATTAACGAAGAACCCAAACCTGCTATTGAAACAAACAACGATGAGCGCCCCGAATAAAAAAGACAAAAAAGAGCTCACAATTGAGCAAAAGATAAACAGGAGGAATTTTATCTCCTTTGCCACCTTTGCTGTTTTAGCAGGGGGAGCGTTTGAGGGGTGGAGGTGGCTTTATAAATCGCCGCCGGAAGTTCGTGGGGTGACAGCTGGTGCAAAAAAACCTTTACGCAAGGCGCTTAACAAAACAGAGCTTATTTTCAGGAGGTTTTTCAGCGACAATCATTTGGTTAAAACTTATCCCAAAGAGATGGCTGCAAAATACGTTAGGGTTAACAGCGATATAGGAGTTGAGGCAAAGAAAAAATTCGATCCTTCAACCTGGAAATTGCAGGTAATTAAAAAGGGAGGTGAGGTTTTACAGATAAGCCTTCAGGAATTAATGGCCTTGCCAAAAACTGAAATTATTTATGATTTTAAGTGTGTTGAGGGCTGGGACCAGATATCGCATTGGGGTGGAGTAAAATTCAGTGACTTTATAAAGCACTTTAAGCTGGATGATTATGCAAAGATGGATTATGTTGGCATGGAAACCCCGGATAAAACTTATTATGTAGGTATTGATACGCCAAGCGCAATGCACCCTCAAACGTTATTGGCTTACGAGGTAAACGAAAAACTGCTGCCTTTGGAACATGGAGCACCTTTGCGTCTTATAATTCCTGTCAAGTATGGCATTAAAAATCTTAAACGGATAGGCACGCTGTCTTTCAGCAATAATCGCCCGCGCGATTACTGGGCCGAGCAGGGCTACGACTATTATTCTGGCTTGTAAAAGGTTTAATTACAGGAATTATTCAAATTGCATTAATCAAATTCGTTATATATGTAATAATTTGTGTAATTCGTGGTAATTAATATGCCCCACGCAAAACTGCCCTTTAAAAAACAGCTTTCATATGCCTGCGGAATGATAGGCTGGAGCATCATGACCAACATTATTATCGTGATGCTTCCTTATTTTTATCTGCCGCCATCCAGTTCGGGTTTAATGCCATTTGTTCCACAACTGCTGTTGTTTGGGGTACTTAATATTATGTCGGTAATTGCGGCTTCAGGCAGGTTGGTGGATGCTGTTTATGATCCGTTCATTGCTTCGCAAAGCGATAAAAGCACCAATAAAAAAGGCCGGCGCATTCCATTTATGAAATGGGCTATTTTACCTGCCGTTATTTTTTGCGGACTAACATTTTGTCCGTTGGTTAGAGGAGAAAGCCTGCACAACGCTTATTGGCTCTCTTTTACGCTCATCTGTTTTTTTATGGGTGCAACTACTTACATTATTCCATATAATGCTTTGTTACCCGAGCTTACTGACACCGCAGCAGAGAAGGTTAAGCTTTCATCCTTTCAGCAGGTGGGGTTTGTTATTGGTATAATTATAGGTGCATTGGTCAACAATTTTGCCGACCTGGTGCAGCGCTTTTTTGATATCAGCAATCGCGATTCGGCAGTTCAATATACCATATGGGGATTGTGTGTTTTTGCCGGGTTAATTATGCTGGTGCCTGTATTTTCTATCGATGAAAAGAAATATTCCGAAAGCAAGCCTTCTCATCTCCCAATATTGCCTGCTATCCGTAAAACTTTTAGCCAGCGTAATTTTAAATATTATCTTATTTCCGATTTTTCGTTTTATATGGCCCTGAGCATCATATCAAGCGGATTATTGTTTTTTATTACTGTTCTGCTACATCTGCCTGAGTCGATGGGCGGTTTATTAATGGGGATAATGGTTTTAGTATCCCTTGTGTTTTACCCGCTTATTAATTACATATCAAAACGTAAGGGTAAAAAGCCCATTGTATTGTTTTCATTTGCCTTGCTCAGCCTGATATTTGCAATGATATTCTTTTTAGGAAAATTCCCGGTTTCGCCTAAAATTCAGGTTTATACACTGGTATTGGGCGCTTCATTTCCATTGGCATCACTTGGTATTTTACCCAATGCAATACTTGCCGAAATTGCCGAGAAAGATGCAGCAGAAACCGGGGAAAATCGCGAAGGAATGTTTTTTGCAGTTAAATATCTTTCCGTAAAACTTGGCCAAACACTGGGCATTGCCTTGTTTGCTTTTCTTACCGTTTATGGAAAAGACCCTGGCAACGATTATGGCCTGCGCTTAAATGGGATCTGCGGATTTGTGCTTTGTTTTATTGCTTTTCTTTTCTTCACCCGCTTCAGGGAAAAAAAACCACGTTTGAAGAAGGTTCATAGTTGATGGTTCATGGTTCATAGCTACTTTCATTTCTACTATGAATCATGAACTTCCCTACCTCGTAACATTATTCGGTCTCGAGTAGACCAAATGCATTACATTGATGTTGCGCATAGCAAATGCGGCTTCACAATAGCATAGATAATAGTTCCATTTACGGATAAAGGGTTCATCAAAACCAAGCGATTTTACCTTGGCAAGGTTAGCGTTAAATGCATCGTACCATAGTTTTAAAGTTTTGGCGTAGTCAAGGCCAATATCTTTGAGGTCGACCATGGTTAAATCTCCTGTACGGTTCACTGAACTATTAATAGCCGCTACTGAAGGCAACAAGGAACCAGGGAAAATATGTTTCTGTATCCAGTCAACCCCTTTTCGTAAACTCTGATACCTCGAATCAGGCGAAGTGATCACCTGTATAGCTAATATGCCGTTCTTTTTCAGCAGGTCGTGGCATTTTTTAAAATAAACATCCAGGAATTTAAATCCTACAGCCTCCAGCATCTCAACCGACACAATCTTGTCGAATGTACCTTCCATCTGCCTGTAATCTTTAAGCAATATCTTTACTTTGTGGCTTAGTCCCTCTGCTTCTACTCGTTCAACTGCCAGCTTGTGCTGTTCTTCCGATATGGTTAACGAGGTTACTTTGCAGCCGTAAGTTTTAGCCATATAAATAGCATTTCCACCCCATCCGCTTCCAATTTCCAGTACATGGTCACCCGGCCTTAAATGTAATTGGCGACAAAGGCGGTCATACTTGGCCAGCTGGGCTTCTTCAAGGCTTAATCCATCCCTGTAAAAATATGCAGCAGAATAAGTCATAGTAGGATCGAGAAAACTGGCAAAAAAATCGTTATTCAGATCGTAATGTTCCGAAATATTTTTACGCGACCCTTCAATAGTATTGGCCCTTTTAAAATGCGACAGCTTATTATACAATTTAAGCAGGTTGAGCGAAAAGGTTTGAATATTACTGCCCGAAACACCAGGGGCATTCTCAATATTAAGTAGTACCCATTTAATAACATTTGCAATATTATCTGTATCCCACAGGCCATCAACATAAGCTTCACCAAAACCTATGTCTCCAAAAAGTATAACACGCTTATAAAATTCGTCGCTGTTTACTACAATACTTGCCGTAATGTTGCTTTCCCCATTGCCAATACTAATTTGCTCGCCATTAGTCAGGGTAAGATACAAGCTACCCTTATCCATTTTGGTGAGGAACTTCAAGACAATATCCTGGTAAAAACTGCTTCTTTTAGCTATTGTGAGTGAGCCGGCCATAGTTTAAGCTATACAAATTTTAATATAGTAATATCTACGTAAACTAATTGGTTTAAAGTTTTATCAAGATACGAAAATTTGAATTAATTGTATGGCCTATAAACTTCTTTTTGAAGGTTAAGGTTATCATTTTTTTTATGATAAGGTATTTTTTTCAGCCATAATTTTAATGCTTGCCAGTGTATTAAACTAATAACTTTTAATGTAATCAACGGGAAGCTGAAAAAATAACGTAATAAGGTAGCGTCTTTTAATGGTTTACGCTGGCCGCTTAGCGTGCTGATAAAAAAGCGGTTGCCCTCTTTGTCATAGTCGTCAATTTTTAACTGCAATTTTTCATCCGGTATGTGCAGGTCAAAATCGAAATTTGTATCCATTTCAATAAATGGCGATACGTAAAAATATTTGGCAGTATTTTGTTTGTACTGATCGTTTTGCAGTGTATCTGCACCTAAAAAATAGGGCTTCATCTCTAAAAACGTATTGCACACCTCAACTATCGAGCAAACAGGGCGGCCTTGCTCGTCATAACAGAAATAAAAAGACACAGGATTAAACTGGTATCCAAAAGTGCAAAGGTTGGTTAAAAGCATGATCCTGCCATTGCCAATATCCACACCATTGGTTTGCAGATACATGGTTATCTGTTGGCGAACGTTTTTTGAAGTATCGGGGTTTTCTTTTGGGAGCTGTAAATGATCCTTATCCCTGAAATTGAAAAGATTAAACCTGTTACGGCTCATAAATTTCAGCCGCTTATCAAGCATATCAATTTCATCCAGGTCAAGGTAAAACATAAACACATCATAATGGAACCGGTGCGCCTTTGGCGCCAAACGATTGTGCATTACGCGGGCTTTGTATAAACAGGAATTAATATCGGCATTTGCCATATATGAATATACGGGATAATGTTAACCTTTAAAATTATCTGTGTTATAAACCGGCTGTCCCAGCAAACCTGAGCAAAGTGTTACTGCGCTTGCAAAGGCATCTTCATGAAAGCCGTATTTAAAATAGCTGCCGCAAAAATATACGGGACCTTTTTCATTCAGTTTGTGCAATTTGGCCTGGGCATTTATAGCAGGTACGTCAAACAGCGGATGCTCGTAATCAAGTTCTTTAATAATTTTAGTTTCATCCAACCCTTCATGCGGGTTAATGGAAACAAAATAATCTCTTTTGTCAGATACTCCCTGAAGCTTATTCATCCAGTAAATAGTAGTGGGCATAAGCTTGCCGTTTTGCATTTTTATGCTGTAGTTCCAGCTACTCCAGGCAAGTTTTGTTTTAGGCATTATACTTTTGTCGGTATGTAAAACGGCTTTGTTATATTGATATTTAAATTTCGAAAGCAAATTCTCTTCCTCGGCCGTCGGGTTACCGAGCATAGTTAAAGCCTGATCGCCATGAGAGGCAATGATCACACGGTCAAATACCTCTTGTGAACCATCAGAGGCATGAACCGTTATCTGACCGTTTTCACGGACTACCTTTACTGCCTTACGGTTTATATGAATTTTATCTTTAAAAGGCCTGATCAGAATTTCACGGTACGACTGACTCCCTTTGTCCAGTGTGTACCACTGATGCTGGGTATCAAGCCCTAAAAAACCATGATTCAGAAAAAAACGGATAAGTGTTACAGCTGGAAAATCGAGCATTTGCTCCATCGGTGTCGACCATACAGCAGAACTCATTGGCACCAGGTATTTCCAGATCATATCCTCACCAAAGCCAAGCTCCTTTACATATTCACCTATCGAGTAATTGGCATATTTAGGGTTATCCAATGCTTTCACACTTTCCTTATTGAACCTGCCTATCTGGTTCAGCATTTTTATATACTTAAGGTTAAATATGTTCCGCCGTTGCGCAAAAAGATGGTTAATGCTCGATCCGCTGTATTCCAGCCCGCTTGGAATATGCTGCACGCTGAACGACATATCCGTTTTTTTAACCGGAGCTTTTATCTCATCAAACAGTTGGCAAAGGCTCGGGTAGGTTTTATAATTGAAAACCATAAAGCCTGTATCTATATAAATTGGTTTGCCATCTTCATCAACAGTCACAGTATTGGTATGGCCTCCAACATAATCGTTTTGCTCATATATGGTCAGGTCGCAATGTTTATGCAAAAAATGGGCACATCCCATCCCTGCAATTCCGGTTCCTATTATAGCTATACGGCCGAGGCCCCCTAACCCCTTAAAGGGAGAATTTAGATCTGGTTGGTTCATTTTATATGCTCCCCGCATATTGTATTTAAAAAAGTTTCCACAGCATAGGTTGATAGTTGTCCACCGGGGCCATTTAAGTTATAATCAAACCCATGGGTTGCCCATGGTAGTTTTAGCCAATAGTGTTTTATGTCGTTTTGCTGTAGCTTTAAATTAAGGCGTCGGCTATGCTCGCGCGAAACCAGCACATCATTTTCCCCATGTATAATAAGGGTTGGGATAGATTGCCTGTCTACAAATTCCAACGGAGAACATTCGGCATATTTCTGCGGAACCTGGCTGTAATTTCCGCCAATGTAATCTTCCATTACTTTCCTCGAATCCATTATGAGTGGGTTAGAACGAATTGAGTATCCCCATATCATATCAGCAGGGCCATAAAAATCAACAACGCCTTTTAAGCGGTTATCGTGCAATGTATATGCGGCCAGCAAGGCAATCTGCGCACCGGCAGAACGCCCTATCAGAACAAAATTATTGGTATCTATATGCAGTTCATCAGCGTTTTTACACAAATAAACCATTGCAGCTTTTATATCTTCAACAGGGGCAGGGGTTTGCCATTTGGGAGCCAACCGGTAATTTATCGCTGCTACATTATAACCCTGGATGGCGAGATAGCTGTTTAGTTCAGGCAGTTGTTTGCTGTCCCCACCTGCCCATGAGCCGCCATGAACAACTATGATACAAGATTTTTTGCCAATAACCCTGGAAGGATAAAAATCAAGGTTCATGGAGGTATCCTTATACTTTACATAGGTCATTGTATGATAAGGCATATCCTTTGTTCTTTTAAATAAATTGAAAAAACTAAAAGGAGACCTGTCACCAGGAAAGCAAACAGGGTACCCATCTGTATACATACCCGCAAAAGATTTAGTCATATCGGCTTTAACATCTTTTGCAACCCAATACGCCCTTATTATAGGTGTAATAAATATTAGGATTGTTATCAACCCTAAAACTGTACCTGCAAGCTGATATTTTTGAACCCAAAACCCGCTTAAGGTAACTACCCCGGCAATACCTGCAAATAATAAGGGAAATTCTGTTATACCAATGGCAAGTAACCATAAATGATACTCAGGCGCTTTTAAAAAACACAACAGCGAGATGAGCAATAAAATAACAAGTACGTAAAAACGGATCATGCGTTTGTTTTGTGAAATAAATAATGACTAACTATCCATTCATTGCCGTTGTTATAGTTCCACAGTTCGGCGCAGGCCATGTAAAACAAGCGCCAATAAACCCACCATTTTAACGCCTGATCTTTCCCGTAAGTTTCTTCAAACAGCGGAATGATCTCCGTTCTGTGTTTATCCATATTTTTAAGCCAGGCTTCGGCAGTTTTCCCGTAATGTGTACCGTTTACATGCCAGTGTTTTTCAACTACAAGGTCATCATTAAAATAAAACATCAGGTCATCGCTCGGCATTATACCTCCTGTAAAAAAATACTTGCTCATCCAGTCGGTTTCGTCAATCACCTCAAAAAGGTAGGCATATTCTTTATGTGTAAATATATGGATGAATAACTTGCCGTCAGACTTTAAGAACGATGCCACTTTTTTCATAAGCCTGGCATAATTGCGCATGTGTTCAAACATCTCAACAGATACTACCCTGTCAAATTGCTTATCTATGCTAAAAGTATTCATATCGGCAGTTATTACGGTCAGGTTTTTTATTCCGCGTTCATTAGCAGCTAAATCAATAAATACCTTTTGTGTGCGCGAATTAGATACTACTGTAAACTCACTTTCCGGATATTTTGCAGCCATATAAAGCGAGAACGAACCCCAGCCACAACCCAATTCCAGCACTTGCTGCCCGTTTTGTAGTTCGGCACGCTGGCAGGTAAGTTCCAGCATATCGTCCTCCGCCTGGTCGAGTTCAGTAACACCTGGTTTATAATAACAGCTTGAATATTTGAGGTTTTTGCCAAGGCAGTACTGATAAAATTGTGTAGGCACTTCATAATGTTGTTCATTGGCATCAGCGGTGTTTACTGCAATCGGCGAGGCCTTCAACTGTTCTATCAGTGCCATTAAATGTGCCTGCTGTGCTTCGGTATCCCCTTTGTTCTCGTCACGCAGCCGCTGCTTTAATAATTTGCGGATCCCGCTCCTCAATAAAAAATCAGGAACTTTATTTTCTTCAATTAATTTGTCGTACCACATGTAATCAGGCTCCGGTTTTTATCAGTTTTTAAATTATGGTTGTGCTTTTTGATGTTTACGTTTTTTGAGCAGGAATGGATTTGAAAGGCGAGTTTTTAAGATAGAAAACTATTTCTTGACTCTTGGTTCTTGTCTCCTGGCTCTCTTAAACCATGGCACAAATACACTTACACTTTGTTGATATTTTTTAAATGCCTCGCCTTTTGTCCGTAACGATTGTTGTTCGGTCATGGGTATTCCGGTCACTTTCAATAAAAGATACAAAATTATAGCCGGGCTTATTACGGCAATATAGCCGTATGGCGATGCCAGTGCAAATACAAAGTAAGATACCCACATCAGCCATTCAAAAAAATAGTTAGGGTGCCTCGAGTAACCCCAAAGGCCAACATCACAAACCTTACCCTTATTTGCCGGGTTCTTTTTAAATGCAGCAAGCTGTGCATCGGCGGTAGCTTCGCCAAAAACGCTTGTTGCCCATAAAACCGCTCCGGCATATTCTAATACGGAAAGTTCGGGTTTTGTATTTATGGTGATAATAAAAAACGGGATCGCCAGCAAAACATTCGATACGGCCTGCATCTGGAAAAAGCCAAACATCTTTTTCTCTGCAGCTTTGCCCCATTCCTTACGGATCTGCGCATAGCGCGGCTCCTCTTCATGCAAATGTTTTAATATTCTTACCGCCAAATGCGTGCCTAAACGTGCGCCGGCAATAATCACCATTCCGCATATCAAAAGCTTCCTGGTTTCAAAGCCTGGTGCAAGCAGCAATAATATAATGGCGATTACCGGGAAGTTATACGACCAGAAAATATCGACCACCCCTGCATTTTTTATTTTGTATGACCATAGCCATATAAAAACCATAATTAAACAGCAAGCTATCATGCTATAAATTACCAATGCGTAAATCGGGTGGTTATCCATTTTGTTTACTTAAAAGTTCTTTTAGCCCTTCACCTTGTTTTAGTTTAAAAAGCTGGATCAACACATAGGCGCAACTGGCTATACTACCTAAAACTACTAATAATATCAGCCAGACAATACTCAGTAAAACACTTTTTTCTTTATAGCACACCCAAAGAAAGATAACCGTTACATTGGCATAAAAATCCCAAAGCGTTGCCCGCATCCATGGTATTGAGCCAAGAAAATCCCATTCTTTAAAAAGATTGCTGTGTATGCTGGTATTAATAACCTGGTAGCACATCCATATAAAAAGTACACTGAAGAATATTTTTAAGGCAGTGATCATTTTTAGGTTGATTAATTAAAATTAGTCAGTAATAAGTACCTGTCTCACTTAACCGCCATTATGCGTTTTTATAAAAGCAAGTGCATCATCAGCATGTTTTTTCCCCTGCATCATTGCTGTATAAGCAAAAACTATTTTACCATGTTTATCAACTACAAAAGTTTCCCTGCCAGTCATAAACATTTTATTTTTTACTCCGAATTTATGATACACCACATTATCAGGATCGCTCAACAATATAAAAGGCAAGTTATAATGGTCTGCAAAACTCTTATGACTGGCAACCGTGCCTGCGTTTATACCGATCACTTTTGCACCTGCCTTTGTGAAGTCAGTAAAGCTATCTCTAAATTGACAGGCCTCTTTAGTACAAACCATACTTTCATCTTTCGGATAAAAATAAATCACCAGGTAGCTCTTGCCCACATAATCTGCACTGTTGAATATTTTCCCGCTTTGGTCTTTTAGCATAAATGCAGGCATAGCATCGCCAACAACCAATTCCTTTTCACTTGCCTGTGCCTTTGCAGTGCCCAATAATAAGAACGAAAGAGATATGGTAAGTATTAAACTGAGGGTGAGTTTCCTTTTCATGTTTCAATTTACGAAGTAAAAGCTGTACAGCGATTTATTAATGTAAAATAAAAAAGCCAGACCCTCTTTCGAAGATCCGGCCAGCGTTGATTGATTGAAATTTTTCTAAACTAAATTCTTTTTTATGTAGGTAATACTTTGTGTGATGCTGTCGTAAGGGTTACCCGGACAAACATCCTGCTCAACAAAGAAATATTTTAATCCTGCTTTATTGGCATGTTTAAATATACGCTTAAAATCAATTATTCCATTACCCACTTCGGTAAACATACGTTTTGGGGTTTTATCCATATCCTTAACATGCCAAAGCGGGAAACGCCCCGGGTGCTCATTTATCAAAGCAATAGGATCCTGGTTAGCTTTTGTTACCCAGTAAAGGTCCATTTCCATTTTAACCAGGTCTTTATCGGTAGTGCCCAGCAATGTTTCATAAGGGTATTTACCATCTTCCTGTATAAATTCAAAATCGTGGTTATGGTAACAAAGCTGGATGCCTGCTTTTTTACATACTTCGCCTGCTTTGTTTAAATCGCCGCCTATTTTTTTATAGTGTTCCAATTTTCCGCGTTCCGCTGGCGATAGCCATGCACATATCATATATTTTACACCTAATGCCGCAGCATCATCCACAGCTTTATTCCAGTCGTTCAATATGGTGCCTTTCATTTCCTTGCCGTCCTCACCCAAACGATAATGGCTGCTTGGCATAATCAAACCATTGTCTTTTAAAACTTTGCCAAATTTCGCTGCATCCATTCCGTAAAACTGCTCGCTGCCTGTATAGGTGGCACCTTCAACAGAAGTATAGCCTATTTGTGCAACCTTTGCTAAAGCAGCTACGGGGTCGGCACTCATGGCATCTCTTACGGTGTATAATTGCAGCCCTATATATTTTTTGTCATACGCAAATAATTGCGGAGCTACTAATAATCCGGCCGAAAGCATAGCCGAAGTTTTGAGAAATGATCGTCTGGTAGTCATCGGTTTTTAAATTGGTGAAGTAAATATAGTGTATTACTGACACAATATAAAATGCAACCGAATTGATACAATTAAACAACCGAATTGATACAATTAAATTTGAGAGCAGGTCGCAGGCGTTAAAAATGTAGATGTAATGCGCGATACCAGCTTGGCATCTGCATAATCAGGAACAGCGCTTATCTCCTTCCATTGCGAATCGCTGCCAAAGGCTTTCCAGTTAGCATCATGCGCAGCCATATCCTCAAAGGCGACCATATACATAAGATTGGGCCTTAATTCGCCAATCAATGTTTCACCAAAAAACACCGGGTTAAAGCCAAGCCGTTTAAAAATATCTATCTCGCCGGCATTGTTAAACATTTCCAGTTTCTTTTTGCCGGCTGCTTCTGTGGCATGCTCGTATCTGCGTAATTCAAATATTCTCGGCTTTTTATCAGGTACTTGCATTTGGGGCATGTGTGCAAAAGCTTTTAATAGCGAACTTTCTATCCGTTCGTAAGCAGGCTCAGTTGCGGGGGCATTTAAATAGCCTGCGCCATTTGCCTGGTATAGTTTATTATCGTTTAGTTTATCCTCAACATTTAAAAAATTATCCAATGAACTATAAGGGATTAAAGCATATATTTTTGTTTGCCCGGTTGGTTTAAGTTCGGTAAAAACACCAATATTTTTACAACCCAGCTTATTCAGCGCCGGGATAGCCGCATTTTTAAAATATTCTTCTACTAATTTTTGCTGCTGTTCATTTTTTAAGGTATAAACCCTCAGTTCATAAAACTCAGAACCTTCGTTTATCAAAGCATCTTTTGCCATACTAATTTGCGGTATTACTGCCCCGGCAGCGGTTATTAATAAAGATGATTTTACAAATTTGCGTCGTTGCATGGTGGTAATTATAGATTATATATAGGGTTAGTAGGATTATAAAGGCCTGAATCCCCTATAATAAGTCTCTAATCTCTACATTAAACTTGCTTTTTACAAACAAACAACATTCTTTTATATAAACTTGTAGACTGAAATAAACCTGAAATCGTTGAACTTAAACATGAACGAGCAATTTTACCGGCAAATTTTTGATAAGCACCAGCACGTTGAGTCGGTGCCATCCAACAAAGAAATCACTACATGGGCGCTGCAGGTGATCCGGTTATTATTTCCGGAGCAATCAAAACAGGTGTTTACCAATGTTCATGAGCTGGAAAATGAATTCACAAAGCTTGAGAATGAGCTGTACGTAGTAATGAATGCTACCAAGGCTTGCGAAGGCTGCGATAATGAGCAGCTTGCAAAAGCATTTTTTGAGCAGATTCCCACACTATATCAATTATTAAATACTGATATACAGGCTATTTTTAAAGGCGACCCGGCAGCCCGCAGCGAATTTGAAGTGATAAGAACTTATCCGGGATTTTTTGCCATATCGTTTTACCGCCTTGCCCATAGCTTATATAAGCACGATGTGCCTTTGCTGCCACGTATACTTACCGAATATGCTCATTCAAAAACAGGAATCGATATTCACCCGGCGGCCGAGATTGACGAGTATTTTTATATTGATCATGGCACAGGCATAGTAATTGGCGAAAGCTGCAAAATTGGTAAACACGTAAAATTGTATCAGGGGGTTACCCTTGGGGCTTTAAGTGTTGCAAAAAATATGGCTTTTACCAAACGCCATCCAACGGTCGAAGATCATGTAGTTATTTATTCTGGCGCCACCATACTTGGAGGCGAAACAGTGATAGGTCATCATAGCATAATTGGCGGTAATGTGTGGCTTACAAAAAGTGTTAGTCCAAATTCAACGGTATATCACAAGCCTGCGATAACCGTTTTCAATAAAAATAAAGATTAAAATTATGGCAGGTATAATTGATCTGATAGGCAATACGCCTATGGCTGAAATAAAAAGATTAAACCCCAACCCAAACGTCCGCATTTTTGCCAAACTGGAAGGCAACAATCCCGGCGGAAGTGTTAAAGACAGGGCTGCACTGAACATGATAAGCAGTGCGCTGCAGCGGGGGGAGATAAAACCAGGCACAAAATTGATTGAAGCAACAAGCGGCAACACAGGCATTGCGCTTGCTATGATAGCTTGTTTATACGGATTAGAGATTGAGCTGGTATTACCCTCAAACTCAACCCGCGAACGCACATTAACCATGGAAGCTTTTGGCGCTAAAGTAACCCTGCTTGATGGCATTGAACTTTGCCGCGATTATGCTGAAGAAAAAGGAACATCGGGCGAATATTTTTTACTGAACCAGTTTGCCAACCCGGATAATTATATGGCCCATTATAAAACCACCGGTCCTGAAATCTGGAGGGATACAGAAGGGCAGATCACCCATTTTGTAAGTGCAATGGGGACTACTGGCACTATTATGGGTAATTCGAAGTATTTTAAGGAAATAAACCCCAATATCCAGATAGTGGGCTGTCAGCCAACAGAAGGCTCATCCATACCGGGCATCCGCCGCTGGCCCGAAGCCTATCTGCCTAAAATATTTGATCCATCGCGCGTCGATCGTGTAATGGATATTTCTGAACAGGAAGCAACCCTGATGGCCAGAAAAATGGCCAAACAGGAAGGCATTTTTGCCGGAATGAGCAGCGGCGGCGCTTGTGCAGCGGCAGTAAAACTTGCGGCAGAGCTAACCGAAGGCACAATCGTATTCGTTTGCTGCGACAGGGGCGACAGGTACCTGAGCAGTGACTTATTTGGATAAATAACCCTCTTTACCGCTTGCGGTAGAGAGGGTGGTCGAGCGAAGCAAAGACCGGGTGAGTCAACTTAAGGAAGCGATAAAGCTTACTTTATAACCCTCGCCCTAACTCCTTCGTTTGTAATTTTAACCGGCTTAATCATTCCGTTTTTGTCAAAATACATTTTATCAATACAAACCACCCGATGATTGCCATCGGTTTCGCCAAGCGGGCGGCGGTGGTAAACTATGTACCATTCGTTCGTTCCGGGGATATTAATAACAGAATGGTGCCCGGCGCCTGTTGCTATGTTCACATCCTGCTTTAATATCGTAGCGATTCGTTTAAATGGCCCGAATGGGGTTTTACCAATTGCATAAGCTACACGATAATCCGGGCCTGTCCAGCCGCCTTCGCTCCACATTAAGTAATATTTACCCTTCCGCTTAAACATCACCGGGCCTTCTACATAATCTTTGGGTGTTATAAGCTTAAAAGTTTCCCCGTCATCAAACGGAACAACACCAGTAAAATCATTATTGAGCTTAGCAATATTGCATTGCCCCCATCCACCGTAAATAATGTAATACTGCCCGTTGTCATCTTTGTAAACAAACTGGTCTATCGGTTGTGCCTTATTATAAATTTTACCAATAAGCGGTTTACCTAAATAATCTTTAAACGGCCCTTCGGGTTTATCGGCTACAGCCACCCCAATACCGCCAATTTCTTTTTTATCATCATGAATATCATTAGCACCAAAAAACAAGTAGTATTTATTATCCTTTTTGGTTATGGCAGGTGCCCACAACGCTCTTTTCACCCATTTTACTGCACTCGAATCCAATACATGCTCATGCTTTGTCCAATGCACCAGGTCGGTTGATGAAAACGCATCCATAAAAACCTGTTCGTTATATGGTGCAGAGTAGGTAGGATATACCCAATAAGTTTTATCAAATATTTTCGCTTCCGGGTCGGCATACCAGCCTTTAAATATGGGATTACCCGAAAATTCTTTTTTTTGAGCTATTGCAACACCGCATTGTGCAATGAGCAATAGTAACAGGATTCTTTTTACACTCATTTTATTAAAAAAGCTATAGTTATTCTGCATGATGCTGGAAAATTTTCTGCAGCATACAAGGTTAAATAAAAAAAAATCAAAAAAGTTATCAATGCAATACTCCCTTTTTGCATATCAGGTGTCTTTAACAAAAAGATGCCATTGTATAATACTAAAGTTCAGGTTCTTTTAAGGTTTTATTCTGTCTGCCCATATTGCCTTTCTGTCGGCAAAAAATGGCTTTGTATCGAAACGAATAAACATTTTAGTCAGAATCTTACTTTATTTAAACAAGATACCTGCACTTACCTGTGAATGATGAAAACCAAGCCCCCTCCTCGCTGTATCGGGGGGGCTTAAAACACCAGGATTAAGAGACATGGTAAAGGCAGTTGCCGGTTGAATATTGAAAATGTGTTTTCAAAATAAATAGTGATCGGTGATTAGTGGGGAATATAGCCCGGAGATTAGTTCCGGGCTTATTAAAGTTATTAAAATGCTTATTAGGTTTTACCCTAAATAGTGTGCTGTTGATTAGTGGAGAATACAGCCCGGAAATTAGGTCCGGGCTTATTAAAATTATTAAGATGTCTTTCAGCCTTACCATAAATAGTGTTGTTGATTAGTGGAGAATAACGCCCGGGCAATTAGTCCGGGCTTATTAAGGTTAAGATTTATTACGTGCCTATCCAACCTCCTTATCATACATATGTTCGTGATTAGTGGAAATAATGGCCCTGGTTCCCGGGGCCTTATTAGTTTCAATGCTTTTCATTAGTTTGATTGTGTAATGATTTTACGGTAATTTTACCCGCCCCGCAATTTCCAAAAAGCTTAATTATTTGAAAATCATCAGTAAATCAATTTAAATTGCTTGCATGTCTGCTAATATTTCTATCCGCTTTGTAACTCATCAGGATTATGACCAATGGCTTCCTTTATGGGAAGGGTATAACACTTTTTATGGGCGTTCAGGTCCGACTGCGCTTGCACCAGAAATTACGCGAATCACATGGTCACGGTTTTTTGACGCATACGAACCAGTATATGCCCTGGTTGCTGAAAGCGAGGGAAAACTCCTCGGCCTCACACACTATATTCTTCACCGCAGCACCACATCAATAACACCTGTTTGCTATTTGCAGGATTTGTTCACCACCGGCACCGCGCGCGGAAAGGGGGTTGGAAGGGCGTTAATCAACGGGGTATATGAGCAGGCTGAACTCTCCCGATGCTCCCGCGTATACTGGCAAACGCACGAAACAAATGCAACCGCAATGATGCTTTACGATAAGGTGGCAGAAAAGTCCGGATTTGTAGTTTATCGTAAAATGCTCTGATTGTAAATCTGGTGCATTTAATTTGCAGATAGCAAAAGTTATTGTCTTGTTTACCGGTATTTTCAAAAAAACCAAAAAAGGTGTCCAATTCCGCATGTTCTGCTTGATATAAGGTTAAGAATTAAATATTAACCTTTTAAAATAGATACAATGAAACGGATATTAATAAGAATTGGCGTCGCATTGGTTTTTCTGGTGCTGGTTTTAGTTATTGTGAGCTTCTGGATGGGCAGCAACATGATACTAAACCCGGTGTGGAGGGGCGTATCAAAAAACCTTGCAGCAGGCACTCCCGAAACCGAAAAATACTGGGGGCCAGGCTACGGAAACCTGCGTACAACTCATCAATATAAATTTAGTGAGGTAAAGTTCCATTCAGTAAATGGGTATGACTTATCTGGCTGGCTTGTTAAGTCGGCAGATAATAATTTTGGAGCAGCCAAAGGAGCTATCATGTTGGTACACGGCGGAGGTGGCGATAGAAGGGAAGAAACCAGGTACATTCATTTTTTCCTTAGCCAACACCTTGATGTACTAACATTTGATTATGGTTGCATGGGCGAGGCTCCATGCCCGGTGCCCGGTATGTCTTATGGCGACAGGGAATCAAAGGATGTTCTTTCAGCTTATTTGTTTCTTACAAATAGTTATCAAAAAATATATGCAATGGGTACATCCGTAGGTGCAGGGTCTATATTGATCGCCCTGCCGGGAATGCCTAAATTAAGTGGTGTAATAGCAGAAAATCCAATGGCAAGCTTTCAGAAGCTGCTTACAGAAACTCCTTCATCTCAATCAATGCCGAAATGGCTCCTGAATACCATGATTGGTTTTGTAAAGTTGAGAGGAAGATTTGATGGCCTGGCAAATGCAGAAAATTCATTGCGTGTAGTAAAAACCACTCCCATTTTATTTATACACAGCCAAAAAGATAATGTTATACCAGTAAGGCAAACCCAACAACTTGCTGCACTTTATAATGGGCCCAAAAGCACCTGGTATCCTAACTATGGCAACCACGCTTTTATCTGGGATATTGATCATGCCGCTTATGAGAAAAGGATAGTAACTTTTATAGAGAGCACCAATTAAGGTTGAATTCTTTATTTGACTGTTTTTGGAGCACTAAGCCTATCTATATAACCATTGGTAAATATTTCGTTCAGTAAGGCAGCCAACCGTAGGCCGCCTGTTTCCAGCCGTTTATTTACAATTTCAATATGGGCGGTATAATAGTTATCGTCAAGTATTTTGTTCGTTTCTACTTCCTCATACAAAACCGCTGCCTGGCTGTATGATTCGTATAGCCAGTGCATTATATCTTCATCGCTGTAATGTCTTGCGTTAAAAGTCGAAACCGTATCTATCTTTTTAGCAAGCGCCTTATAATCTAATCCCTGGCGGTCAATTAATTTACTATCCCAAAGGGCATGAAGATTGGTACCGCTGCCATTAAAAACCAGCTCGATAGAATTACCGCCTTTATCTTCGGCACGGCTAATATGCATGGGTTGGTGCAGGTCGCCAACTAAATGGACTACCCATTTTAAACAGTCGGCCTCAACCGTTTTTAATTTTGATGCCGAAACTTTTAAAGTAGCCGGATTTCTAAGATAATTAAGCTTGATCAACAGATTGCTGTAGATGTTTGGCTCGGTGTCATTACCTACATAACTGCGAAAATCATTATAACTTAAACCCAATGGTACATTAATATAGTGCCATGCTTTAGTGTACCTATATCTTTCATCGTTGCCAATTTCATCCGCATAGGTACTTACATCGGCAAGGTTTTGCCTGCCCAGCAATTCAATTACGGTTGCTTTAGCCTGGGGCATTAAATGATTTTCTGCTATCAGCCCTACAGTGCGGTGCCCGGTTACCCCCCACGATACCAGGACAATGGAAACAACTACAGTAAATAGTAAGATAAGGGACTTCTTCATAGTATTAGTGTTATGTCAACCACAAATTGACGTATAGTCTTGAATTGGGATTAACTCAAATAACAAAAAAGTGGGTTTACACATGGTTTACATAATTTATGGTTAACATGTATATAGATATCTAATAATCAATTGTTTGAGTTAGTTTTTTTGAAAAAAACATGGTTTACACTTTTTGTATAAATGCTACTGGCTAAACGCCAATTCACAAGCGACACGATACTAAATTAAACAGATATAAACTATTATTCAAGCACCCCGTTTTTATAATCATCTAGGTATTGCTGATAATCCTTTTTTACTTTCCCTGCATATTTAAAACAATATTTAAGCAAAGGTTCCTGCCACTCACTACCCGCGCCAAATGTTTTAAGTTCATCAATAATAGCCGATCCGTTCATACCTCCACTCCGCAACTGGGCAGAGGCAGCAAGTACCGCCATATCATCAATTACCTGGTAAATATCGCGGTACCGGTCACGGATCAGTTTAAATTTAATGGTGTCTTTTACTGGTTGCAGTTCCTGTAATATATAAGGCTCATCTTCAAAAAGCGTGGCGCTCAACAGCGATGCAGATACATTTTGCATTCGCTGCTGTACCGTTATAACCCTTTCAGCCTCCGACTGCCATTCAGGTTGTTTAATAGCTATATAAGGCGATAAAGCCGAAGCCCTCGACTGTTTCATGTCTACCAGCAGATATTTGTTTTTTGTATTGGTGCTCTTTAACAAAAAAAGATACCGCTTTAACCCTATGCTGCCCGTACCTGCCAACCTGAATACCACATCTTTCACTTTATAATTATATGGGCTGTCGCTGCTATGTTCAATCCAATGCTGAACGTGTTCCATTAAAGCCGTCCGTAAATGTTTAGGAATTTTGAAATGATTGACATCATTTATAGTAAGCACTAATTTTTTCTTTTTCTTATCGGTACTTCTTTCCAGGATATCGGCTTCTTTGGTTAGGGCCGCCGCTGTTAAAAAATCGCAAACAATCCCTTTTGCCGTGCGGGGTTCAATGCTGGTAGCTTTTCCTTTGGCAAGTGTTGTTGCATAGCTTTTTAAAAACAGCTGCGCCATATTATAGGCCTTCTCAGGTTCAATTTTCAGGCTCTCAAAGGCAATAAAAATACTGGTAACAATGCGGGCCAGTTCCCATGCCGTTGGTGCCAGTATGCTTTCGTCAAAATCATTAAGGTCAAAATAAACCAGTTTATTATCAGCTTTATAACTGCCATAATTTTCAAGGTGAAGATCTCCGCATATCCACGTTGAAGGCGAACCCGGAAACTGTTTTACTTGTGCAAGGTCTTCGTAAAAAATATGGCATGTACCACGGTAAAACCGAAAGGCATTTTCGGCCATGCCTTCATATTTCAGCTTAACCATATCAGGCAATAAACTTTTGTTGTAGAGTTTTAACCGCTCGGAGAGTTTTGACATATAGGGGTATTTACTGGTATTAATACATTGAAATATAATAATAGTTTTCAAATTGCCGCTATTGAGCGATCATTTATGCGGTCTTTTTCATCAGGCTGTGGAGTAAGTCAACAGTTGCTCTTCTTTGCTATTTTTATTAATCTGTTGATTTGTAGCACATTGATATATTTTTCAGTTTATGGCATCATTATGTACCCTGCTTTAACATCATACTTAAAAACAAAACAAATTATGAAAAAAGTCATTTTATCAGCAGCAGTATTATTAGTAGCAGGTTTAGCTACTGTTAAAGCAAATACTTTACCTACAAACATGCACACTGTTGCAATTGTTAATCAGGCCGACAGCTTGCAAAAGACCCCTATAAAACTGGATGAACTTCCTGCCCCGGTAAAAACTGTACTTCAAACTGATGTTTTTAAAACCTGGGTTCCTTCAGAAGCATTCGACGTAAAAGCCGGTACCACTGAATATTACGAAGTTGACGTTAAAAAAGGAGCCGAAACGAAAGCTTTAAAATTTGATAAAGCTGGAAAAATAATTCAATAAGGCACAAACAAACCAATCTTTATAACGTTAATCAAAAGCCCCGATATCGGGGCTTTTGTATTTTGCCATGTGCTGATACATCAAAATAAATTATGGCAAAAATATTAATAGTTGAAGACGACCTTACTTTCTCTCAATTATTGCAAGGTTTTTTGCAAAAGCATGGCCATGCTATAAATACTGCTCAAAATATTAAAGACAGCTTAAAACTCATAGCGCAAAACACGTTCGATCTTTTATTGCTTGATTACCGCCTACCCGATGGTGTAGGGCTTGATGTGTTAACTAAAGCCCGGGAAAACGGATTAGTCATTCCTGCAATTATTATGACCAGCTTTAACGATGTACGCACAGCTGTAAAGTCCATTCAGCTAGGAGCGTTCGATTATATAACCAAACCGGTTAACCCCGAAGAGTTGTTGATGATAATGAGCTCTGCATTGGGTGATAAGAAAACTGAGACATCTGCCAAACCGGATGATCAGCCCGAATTTATTAAGGGGAACAGTTCGCATTCCGACAAGCTGCATGAGCACATCGATGTAGTTGCCCCCACAGATATGGCAGTGCTGATACAGGGCGAAAGCGGAACAGGCAAGGAATATGTAGCGAGGATGATCCACCGGCAAAGTAAGCGGTCAGCAAAACCATTTGTGGCTATTGATTGCGGCGCATTATCAAAGGATCTGGCAGCAAGCGAATTATTCGGGCATATAAAAGGGGCATTTACAGGTGCCATTGCCGATAAAAAAGGCCTTTTTGAATGGGCCGATGGCGGTACACTATTTATGGATGAAGTGGGTAACCTGGGTTATGATGTGCAGGTAAAGCTGCTGCGCACGCTACAGGAGAAAGTGATCCAGCCTTTGGGTAGCAATAAACAAATTGCTGTAAATGTGCGGATAATTACAGCTACCAATGATGATTTGGTGAATAGTGTAAGCGAAGGGAATTTCAGGCAGGATCTTTATCACCGTATTAATGAGTTTAAGATCCAGCTATCTCCATTGAGGGCAAGAGGAAGTGATATGGGGATTTTTATAAAGCATTTTATACATCTGGCAAATAAGGAACTTGATCGTAAAGTTAAAGACCTTGCACCCGACGCTAAGGAAATATTATATAAATACGATTGGCCGGGCAATTTACGCGAGCTTAAAAATGTAATTAAACGCATGGTTTTGCTGAGTTATGATGATATAGCAGGGGCAGACACATTACCCGATGAAATGCTTTTTTCCGTATCAAACAATATACCTCAAAACCGGGAGTCAGACCTCAAGGCGCAGAACGAGGTAAATGAAAAACAATTGATCCAAAAAACGCTGATACAGGTAAAGTACAATAAATCAAAGGCAGCCAAATTGCTGAATATCGACAGGAAAACACTCTATAGTAAAATTGAACGTTACGGGCTTGATAGTTAGCCTATATTATAAAACCGGTTCTTTATAAGTATACTCCTGCGTTGCCATTGCCAGGTCATGCAGTTTATCGGCAAGTGCTAAAATATTCATGATCCGGTTCCGGGTTAGTTCTTTGTCTCTGTCGAGCTCCATTTCTGCAAGGCGGAAGCTTTCTGCCAGCCCTCTTGCACCAGCCTGCGCGGTCCGGCCTGCAATGCGGTGCGTCAGCAATATTACCTTATCGGTATTAAGCTCATCAATAGTATCCTTTAATTCCTTAATATCATTAAGGCTGTCAGCGGCAAAACGTACAAGTATTTTTGCTGTTTGTTCCGGATCTCCAAAAGTCATTTTTTCAATGGCCCTAATGTCAATCCGTGGCAAATCAATACCATTAGTGTCCTGCCCTCCTTTTATAAGTGCAACCAGTTCACTTTCCCTAAAAGGCTTCATCAATACCCCGTTAAAGCCTTGTTTTAATATTATCTCACGTTCGCCGGGCATGGCTTGTGCGGTTAATGCATATATCTTAACAAATTCCGGGACCTGCTTTCGTAGCTCACGACAAAGTTCCATACCATTCATCCCGGGCATCCGTATATCCAGCAATAAATATTTCACATCATCATCCCACGGGGTATTTAGGATTTCATGTGGGGATGTAAAGCAACGGTACTCTATCTTATTGTTATCAAACATACGTGAGCATAGCTCAAGTATAAACGGATCATCGTCAATTATCCAGACTTTATCGGTATTTACTGAAGCTGACTGTTGCGATGTCTTTTCATCGTTAATAACAGGTTGTTCAGCTTTTGTAAAAGTAAGCTCAAAAGTAAAGTTACTGCCTTTACCTTCCTTGCTTCTTACTTTAATGTTGCCGCCCTGGCTTTCAATAAGCTCTTTGGTAATGGGTAAACCAAGGCCAGTGCCCTCGTGTGCCTGTTTCTCATCGCCGGCCTGTTCAAATTCATTAAATATATGTTCAAGTTCAGATGCCGAGAGGCCAATCCCTGTATCGCTTACTTCAAAGCTATAGCGAACATCGTTATTATCAGGTTTGCCAATTACAGTTAATCTTACTTCACCTTCCTGGGTGAATTTAATGGCGTTGCCCAATAAATTATACAGCACTTGTTTTAACCGGAAGGGATCGCCCGATAAAAATACCGGAACATTCTCGTCATAAACAGTCTCCAGGTTGATAGCTTTTTTCTCAGCCTGTAATTTCATCACCGATATAACCTCATCCAGCAGGCCCTGCATATTAAACACCTGGTTTGCAAAGCTGAACTTGCCCGAAATAATGCGATTATAATCAAGCACTTCATTTACTATCTGCATTAAATGGCCCGATGATCTGTAAATAGCTTCGATATCCTTTTTCTGTGGATGAGCCTGTTGTTTTACCATTTCGGCATAGCCTATAATTGATTGCAATGGCGTGCGGATCTCATGGCTCATGTTCGACAGAAAACGATGCTTAGCCAATGCATGATATTCTGCTTCATCTTTCGCCAGCTCAAGTTCTTTACGGTATTTATTTATCCGCGATATATCTTTTAAAATAAAGTACAGCATTAAAATGGTAAGCGTTAAAAAGGCAAGCATAATTAAGCTGATGCGCTTAATGCTGTTGTTAACCACATCCCTGGCTATCACGTTATTTATAGCGGTTTGGGCAACAACTTCCGTCTCTACCTTTTTTAAAATGGCCACTATCTGCCGTATAACATTTGCACTCGATTTAATGAGCACCGTCTCCCGGTTAACAAACAATGCACTTTTACGCTGCTGTATCTTTTCCATGTTGTGCATGGTTTCCCCCAGGTCTTTTAGCAGACTATCTTGTATAGCAAGGGCAATAGTATCCCGTTTAACGTGCAGTTCTTCGTTAACTATCTGGTAAGGCTGCGCATCTGATGAATCTGTTTTCTTTTGTTTTTTCTTGCCGCCAAAAAGTTTATTAAAAAAACCTCTTGGCTGTTCTTCAGTTGTTGTTGTCGCCGTAGGGGTTGGATAAACAGTAGTTGTCGATGTTTTCTTCTCGGTGGTAGTAACAGTACTATCGGCTTGCTTGGAAGTTTTGTCTACTATCTCGTTTAATGATTCAACCTGCGCCGAAAACGATTTATTATTAATAAGGCCTTCCCGTACCTTCAAATAATTAATAAAAAGTTTATCCCTGTCGCGCAGCAGTTTTTTTAAAGTATTAAGGCGTTCTACCTGGGCAGGCTGGTCGGCATACAGGTGTTTCAGCGTGTCAATTTCTAAATTGAGCGTTTTTGTTTCGTTAAAAAAGCTGCCGTACTCTCCCGGTTCACTTAATATCCGCACTTTTTGCACCTGGTCTAACCGGGTTATCCGTTGCGACAGGTCATTAACTATGCGCAGCTTCTCGTTAGGCGCCGAAACGTTCTCAAACGCATTAAGCATAGCCATAAAAGCATCCTTACTGGTACGCCAGGCCATAAACAGGGCAAAGCAAGCCAGTATGGCAGCAATAATTATTTTTCCTTTTACAGATCGTATAAAACCGGTTTTATGCACAATAACGCCTTTTATATCTTAACGCAAAAACAAGGATTATGTGTTTTTTGATATAAACATGGCCCATTTACAGCTAAACAACATCAGAAAAAAAGTGAAAATAAACTTGCGCAATCGATCAATTGCATTTATATTGCAATCGATCGATTGCGCAACAACAGACAAATATGAGACGAGACGTATTCCAGGCAATAGCCGACCCAGTAAGACGAGAGATAATAAAAGTGATAACCAACCAAAGCCTCACGGTAAATGGAGTGGCCGATGCTTTTGATATCAGCAGGCAGGCAATATCAAATCATGTTAAAATACTAACAGAATGTGGTATTGTGGTGATCAACCAAAAAGGGCGCGAGCGCTATTGCGAAATCAAACTGGAAAAACTGAACGAAATAGTAACCTGGGTTGAACCTTATAAAAAACTATGGGAAAAACGGCTCGATAAGCTTGATGATTTGCTAAACAATTTACAGTCGCCCAATTAACAAACATTTTAACCTGAAAAAATCAAAAATGAATAACACACTAAAAAGCATCTGGGCTATACTGGCAGGATTTATTGTTGTGGCAGTAGTATCGTCAGTTACCGACCTTATATTACAGAAAACAGGAATCATGAAATTACCCTATCATCTCAATCCATGGTGGTTTATCGCTATCGTAATTACCTACCGCACCATTTTTGGCATAGGTGGCAGTTATATTACCGCAGCCCTCGCCCCAAGCAAACCCATGAGGCTGGTTTTTATTAGTGGCACAATCGGCATGGTTATTTGCATAATTGGAATGCTTGCTGTAAAAGAACCACCGTTATGGTACCCTGCTGTCCTGGTTATACTTGCATTGCCAACAGCTTTGTTTGGCGGATATTTAAGATTAAGAACATCAAACTCAAAAACAAAATAATATGAAAAAAGAGCTCGTAGTTACCCGCACATTTAATGCCCCGGTAGCGCTTGTATGGAAAACGTGGACCGAACCCGAATTAGTTATGCGCTGGTGGGGGCCCGACCATTTTACATGCCCAAGTGCTATTATTGATTTCCGCGAAGGGGCAACATCTATAGTTTGTATGCGGGCGCCTAAAAGTTTTGGCGGTCAGGATACTTTCAGCCTCTGGACCTATAAAAAAATTATTCAGCATCAATCTATAGAATTCGTTCAAAACCTGGCAGATAAGGATGGTAACAAAGTTAACCCGACAGACATCGGCATGCCGCCCGATTTTCCGTTAGATATTTTAACCGTTGTTGAATTTAAAGATCTTGGTAATAATAAAACCGAAATGACGGTTACCGAACATGCCGACTTCGGTCAAATGTCGGAATTTGCGAAACTTGGTCTGGAACAAAGTCTGGGCAAAATGGTAGCTATTTTTGAATAACTAACCCTAAATATCTATAAATAAGAATGTAAATCTTCAGGCTAACCCTGAAGATTTTTTTTGTGAAAATCGACTTGAATAAATGATCTTTGCCTTTCCCAACAATAAACCGCTATGGCACCAAACGATCTGATTATTTTTAACCATCAGGAGATAAGAAGAAGGAGTCTTAAAGTATTCAGAGGCATTCCTGCTGACTTTTATCAATGGAAACCCGATGAGGAAGCAATGACCTTTCTGGAGTCAGTGCGGCATGTCCTGGAAGCGGTGCACTTGTACCATGTTATTGTTGACCGAAGGGGTAATATAGGCGATTATGTTTCTCCCTGGGATAACCGGCCATATACCAACTTAGAGGATGAAATTGCATTTGCACAACCTTATTACGACGATTTCCTGACAGCGATAAAGGCTTATAGCGCGGAAGAATTGGAGAGCATAGAGATCGTTCGCGAGGCCCTTGGACAAAGAAGAAAGCTTGGCGACTTTTTACTAAGAATAGCCTATCATGAAAGTATCCATACCGGTCAGCTTTTAAGTTATATGCGCATCGCAGGAATAGAAAGACCAAACATTTGGGATTGATAAATTAGCACCATGAGAAAGATCACCAAACCGCTGCCCGGCGAATACCCCGAATATGCCATTATGTATATGAAATTACTGCCCGATGATGGTCTGGTATTACAGCATATGCAGGAGAGTTTTATTGCAGTAAAAGAACTTATCTACAGTCTGCCCGAGGCTAAATTATATCACCGCTATGCTCCCGGCAAATGGAGCATAAAAGAAACGCTGGTACATATTATAGATGATGAACGGATCTTTTCGTACCGGGCCATGCGTTTTGCCCGAAACGAACAAAATAACCTCATAGGGTTTGACCAGGACGAATATGCCCGGTATTCAAAAGCGGATGAACGGGACCTTGATAACATTTTTGAAGAATATGAAGCCGTACGCAGGTCCACTATAGCGTTATTTAATGGCTTGCCAGAAGAATCATTGACAAGGATGGGAAAAGGTACCGGAACATTTAACAATGCAACCGTACGCGCATTGGCCTATCATATTGCCGGCCACGAATTGCATCATATTAATTTAATAAAGGACCTGTATTTATAAAAACCCATCATAAAACAGATAGGCTTTTAATTCCCTCCCTGGGGAGGGGTGCGGTTGCCTGTGAAGTGGTAGGGAGGGGTTTATTCGCCTTGCTTACGCAGAAACTCCTCCCTACACCCTCCCGTTGGGAGGGAATCGCACATGCCCTATGCTTTATAAATGCGCCCTGTCTGCCGTAACAACATGTTTTCGACACGACCCCGCTTTAGTTATTCACCGGTTTCTGCCAAAAATAATCCGGGTTGTTTGATGCATATTCCGTCATACCTTTTTCAACTTTTTTAGGCTGATGTATAGTAGTGAATTTGCCTGGATACAGATTGATGTATTCAATAGCTGGCTTCCCGTCTTTCCGGGTTTCCAAATCCCACTCGCTTTTGGCAGCACACTTTAACCAGTATAAGTTTTTCGACATGTAGTTAAAGTATGCTTCTTTGGTCTCCTTATTTTTATTGTTCCAGTTGGCATCTTCATTCAAAACCCAGGGTTGGTCGTTTACCATGCGTTCCCTTACCTCTTCAATATTCAGTAAATTGCCTTTATCGTCGCTTACATAAGCGTTGAAGGTTGGATCCATCCAAACCCATTTGTCCAATGTTTTCGACCATACTACGGTAATTACATGGCAATCAAAATCAGCGGTATCTTTTGGCATACAGGTTACCAGTCTCGATTGAAAGCCCTCCGCCTGGTAAGCATCTTTCAAAATGGTAGCCATCATACGGCAATTAACACCACGATCATCTTTTTTACAAACAGCAATCAGGTCGATGGCATTTTTCGATGGCGGATTATTTGAACTGCCATCATGCCTCACCACATTATGTACCCAATAAAGCAGGTTTTTAAATTTGCTGATCTCATCTCCTTTTCCACTGATCGAATCGAGGTTAAATTTATTTTTAAAGTTAACCAGTTCAGGGGCCGAGGCTGACTGATAGGTAAATGCAGGCAACTCAATTTTTTGCTTGCGGTTATATGGTCCCGAATTTTTCAGGATATAGCTATAATCTCCCTTTTCGCGGATTTTTAGCAAAACGGCTTTAAATTCTTTATCCTCACGCAAGCCGTTCAGGTCACTGTCAATTTTAGTCTGGGCGTAATCGGCAAATCCAACAGAATATGCTTTTTTTAAATAGTCAATTGCAACATCTTTTTGTCCGGTAAGTGCGGTATAACAAGCCTGATTATAATACATACCCTGTAATGCGCCGATGTTATTTTGCTTAAAAGCAGATGAACGCTTGTTATAGTTGTCTATCCATTCATTAACAATCGTCACCGATTTTGCATAATCCTTCTGATCATAGGCATTATGCGCATTGTTACCCATGGTGTTTGT
Organism: Bacteroidota bacterium; assembly: GCA_013286325.1. Taxonomy (GTDB): domain Bacteria; phylum Bacteroidota; class Bacteroidia; order Sphingobacteriales; family Sphingobacteriaceae; genus Mucilaginibacter. The sequence continues at coordinate 32,041 of JABDFZ010000018.1, forward strand.
ATAAACATTAAAATCATCCTGTTCTTTATTTTGCTGGGCATTAGCAAAAAGGCAGGTGATGCTTATTACGCATATAAATAGTACTTTTTTCATTGTTTAAGTTTTTAATTAGATGGAATATTTGAGCAAAAGGTTGCCTGTTCAAATTAATTTTTAGTTTGGCTCCGGCAATAGAATTTAATAAGTAATGATTTTCCTAAGGATTAACCTGTGTCCAGCGCTTTTTTCACTGTTTCCTTTTTATTTCGCGATACTGGAATTTGAGTGCCGTTAAACAGCAATAAATGATCGCCGTATTCTTTTTTCCAGCTTTTAACAAACTTTTTATTAACCAGGTGCGATTGATGGCAGCGGATAAATCCGTAATCTTTCAGTATCTCTTCGTACTCGTAAATAGGCTTGCAAACCAAAAGCTCTTCGTCATCCTGCAAAAAGAATGTGCTGTAATTATTTGACGATTCGCAACGCACAATCTCGCTTGTTTTAATAAACCTTGTTTCTTTTGTTGTGGTTAGTGCTATCCGCTGCTCGTCTTTATTTTGCTGGCTCTTTAGTATTTGTATCAGGTTTTCAAGTTGCTGGTTCTGTACTTTCAAACGACATTTTTTAATGGCCCTGTCAACTGCCGATTGCAGCTCATTAATATCAACCGGTTTTAACAGGTAATCTACGGCGGCAAAACGCATGGCCTGTATAGCATATTGATCGTATGCCGTTACAAATATTATCTCGAAATCATAATGGTTCAATGCCCTTAATAAATCAAAGCCATTTTTATTGGGCATTTGTATATCCAAAAAAACAATATCCGGCTGTTGTTTAAGTATAATGGTTTTACCATCGTCGGCATTCAATGCGGTATCGCATATAGTTACCTGCGGGCAATAAGTGTTTATCAGCTCACGCAGGTTAGCTAAATTATGCTTTTCATCATCTATTAAAACTGCCTTAATACTCATAAAAACCAATTGTTAAATGTAAGCTCTATTTTAGCTCCCGATGGTGAATTTCCTTTTATTTCAAGCGAAATACTTTGTTCTTTGTTAAACTCGTTCAGCAACTTTATCCTGTCGTAAGTAAGTTTTAGCCCAAACCCATTTGAGTTTTTGCTTGATGGAAATCCACTGCCATTATCCGTTATTGTTACTGTCATACTACTATTCTCCCGGGTAAAATCAATAGCAACAAGCCCATTTTCCTGCAATGCGGATACACCGTGTTTAACTGCATTTTCAATCAGCGGCTGTAGCAATAACGATGGCACTTCGGTTTCATAAACATTAATGCTTTTGTCTATATTAATATCGTATTTAAACCCAAACCTCAGTTGCTCCAGCTTTAAATAGGTTTCTAAAGTTACCATTTCCTGCTTTAAAGGTATCTGGTCTTTATGGTTGTTATTTAATGACTCCCGCATTAATCTGGCAAAATCTGATAAATAATCGTTTGCGCTTTTAATATCCTGTTTATTAATCAGGCCCTGTATCGAGCTTAAGGCATTAAAAATAAAATGGGGGTTCAATTGGGCATAGATGGATTTTAATTCGAGCTGCAACTTTGTTTTCTTTGCTAATTCACGTTCGGCTTCCCGCTTTTGTTTAATGTTCAACATTAAAAACAGGATAAAACCCATAAAGGCACAAGTCAAAACACCTATAGCAATTTTGAACAAAATGGATTGGTACCACGGTGTTTTAACCACGAAAGCATAATTGGTTACATGTCCCCGTTGTGCATTATAGCGGATATTTATCTGATAATTACCCGGTGAAAGGGCTTTAAGCCATACAAAGCTGTTATCAAACTCATTTGCGCCCCATCCTCTTATGATTTTCTCATTTTTTATTAACTCATATTCTATCTGCTCCTTATTATAAATATCAGCTCTTAAATAAAATATCAGGTTGTTGTCCTTGGGGTCAATGGCCAATATATTCTTACCATTAGGGTCTGCTGTATATTCCGTCCCTATCCTTCTTAACTCTTCTTCAGTTGGCCTGTATGACCATGGGTGGGCAAGCGTTTTAAAAAATATATTCAGATCGCTATTAGTAAATATCCCGCTGATAATAGGTCTTATTGGTTGCCAGTCGACTACCGAAGTTGCAATGATTTTTTTGTCTCCTTTTTTTCTTACATCTATAATGATCATCTTCCCTACCGACGTTTTATAGCCGCCCAGGTAAGCCATTTGCGGCATACCCGACATAGATATCACCATATAATCGGTAAATTTTTCAATTGCCGCCCAGGGTTGTATTACCTTGCCGCCGCGCTCCATTACCCTGAATTCATAGCCATTTGCATTGCTTTTGTTTACACCATGCAGAAAAAATTGCGCCCTGGCAGTATCGAAAGTTGTGATGGCGGTAAATTCCTTCGGGCGGCTGTTTTGAAATGAAGTGTCTTTGGATAATGTGCTAACCAGAAAGATACCTGAATTAGCAGGCCAAAAAGAATTATTCACCTCTCGTTCAGCTGTAATTAGTCCGATGGTTGATGGTTTATCCATTAACCCATTGGGGTAACTTTGGGAGTATTGTGCCCATAAAATTTGTGCGCTGGCAGCATTTGCCAGGCTGATAATTAGTATAAGGCTAAGGATTATCTTTTTCATATTGTCAAAGATCAAATCTTTCTATTTAATAATTTGTCCCGATGTGAATCAGGTAAGTTATGACGTGAATTTGGCATTAAACAGGCTTATTTTGCTTACATTTACATATACCGATTGGAAGTATAATCCATTTTGGCCAGCAAAAATTTAAGCGAAATCTTTATAATGGTTAAATATACAGAAACGTCACCTTTGGATATTTTAAAGCCATTTATTGATAATTACTGGGTTTTAGAAACAGATTCTTTATACCAGCCATCAAACCAACGGATTTTTCCAAACGCCTGTACCGATGTTTTTATTAACCTGGGGAGCGCTGTTCCTAATATGAACAGCGTGCCGCTTATCCCCGGTATTATTTATTTAGCTGGTACTATTACCTCATCTATTATTATTGACAGCATCCCCAACAGCTTATTTATAGGCATCCGTTTTAAACCGGGTGGTTTTTCAAAGTTTTACAATTTACCCTTAAACGAAGTTGTTGATGAAGTTATTGAATTTCAGGATAAGCAATTGCTTGATCTGATTGATCCGGACGAACAACTCACCACGCGGCTTGATCAGCTGTTCCTAACCCGGTTGAGCAATGTTAATACAATCAGTAATTTAACCCGGACGGTAGAAACAAGCAAAGGCAGGATTACCGTTGATATGCTTGCCAAAACACACTGTGTAAGCAATCGCACGCTCGAAAGGCTATTTAACAGTTCGATTGGTATTTCCCCAAAAGAGTATATTAAAGTTGTCCGTTTTCAGGAAGTTCTCAAAAAGCTCCGGTACACTGATATTAATGAAAACCTGCATCATGTAGCTTTCGAAATGGGCTATTACGATAATGCTCATTTAACCAATGAGTTTAAACGCTATGCAGGCTTAAGTCCTTCCGAACTGGTATCTCTCTACAAAACTGCCTAATTGATCTGATGAAATAGCTCTCCCGTTATTTTAAATTGTCGTGTTTTTACAACATCACAAATTTTAGCGCCTGTATTTTTGTGCTGTATTGAAATTGATTCCAATGCCGGAATAGTTTCTTCAACAAAAATATCATGAACACAACATCTCATACAGTACCCAGGATAGCCATTCAAGCCGTTGGCTTAGGGCTATTACTAATGGCATTATTTACTTTAATGTGGACTGGCATAGCTCAGGGAGGGCTACAGGGCCGGGACCACTATATTACATTGATGATTTTTGCCGCTCTTTGCGTCATATTCGTAGTAAATGGTATTAAAATATTTAAAATTGCAGGCAGCTTCCCCAAATTTACTACCATGGAAGATCAGATCCAGGGCAAAACATGGAGAAAATGGTACGGATTGATCTTTGGGATTGAAGGCACATTAATACCCATAGTTACCTTGGTTTTGCAATTTACCGGGCTTGCAAAATTTGTTTTGCCATCAATTGCGCTGATTGTTGGATTGCATTTTTACCCTATGGCAAAAATATTTAACCGCAAAATCGATTATTTCCTGGCGTCCTGGACTTGTCTTGTAGCCATAGTAAGTATTTTCATGATCAACAATGGCAAGCAGGAAGCATTTATATTAGGATTTTTAGGTATCGGTGTTGCATTGGCCACCGCCGCCTATGGGCTTTATATTTTGTTTACAGGTAGGTTGTTTATTAGCAGGCAATTGGAAATATTGAATAGCAATAAAGGTTGACGAAGTCATAATTTTGATCTAGCCTTATGAAGTTTTAAAACTTCATGAGGCTTAGTTGTCAGTCAACTTGTAAAAAATCAAGTCAAGACCCTCAATATTTTTTAAGCTCTTATCAGCGCTTACGATTGGCAAACCTAATGTGATAGCTAAAGAAACAATTATAGAATCTGGTAATTTGAGTTTCTTTTTAGCGCGTAACTTGATTATATCTTCTTTGTGTTTATTATCATAACTTATGGTAGTAACATCCTTTAGTAAATCCTTTATAAACAACTTTTCATTTTGTGTTAATTCGGGGGCTGAAAGGATTTCAAGTTCCGTTATAAAAGAGATTATTGGGTTATAATCGTCAATGAACTGTCTTACATTAACATCACCATTTAGATAGTAGAGTAAAATATTAGTATCGATAACAATATCTTTACCATTCATCACGCCATCTTCTTTGCAAAGTTAATGCGTCTTCTTTGAGTTTGATAGCTCCGAAAAGTTTGCTTAAACGTATTTTTCTGTCCTCAGCTTTTTTAGCTGAAAACACTTTTAACTTTTTATCTATATCTTCCGGAGTATCTTCTTTTTTTATTTCCACTTCCATACTCAAATTTAAATAAAATATTTCAAATTTTACTTAAACCTATGAACAGCTATTGGCATCAGTATTTCCTCTAACGAGATTTCGTCATGCTGAAATATTTCGTTATAAGTAGAATTTTAAAGTCGGAAGATAGCTGGGAAGGAAAAGCAAGACATAGCTTACCCCCATCCATATTGTCATAGCTCGCTCCCTTAAATATTTTATTTTGCATTAAATGAGCAGGTTATAAAAATTCGGTTTATATTTAATTTGTATTTCACCCTTTAATAAACACTGAACTTTATGGAACCAGTTGTAACAGATAATGGCAAAACTGCAGGGATCATCAGCTATTTTACAATAATAGGCTGGCTCATCGCTTATTTTGGATTTTACCAGAATAACAAAACAAGCTTAGGCAGTTATCAGTTAAGGCAAACCCTGCTTTTTCATCTTGCTTATATGGTGATCAGGTATGGTTTAAGTTTCATTTTGGGTATTGTCTGGCTCTCAGGTTCAGGTGGTATATTTTCTTTGTATTACCTGTTGAAACTTGTCGATCTTGCATTTTTTATCCTTTGGATAATCGGCTTTATAGGAGCGGTTCAGGGCGAGAAAAAAGAAATACCTGTTTTAGGGGGCCCGGCGCAAAACATATTCTCTTCTATCTGATATAAACCGTTGCTTACTACAGTAGCAGCGAATCAACAAAGTGTGCATGCACTATATTTTCGCAGGGCGACCATGAAAAAATGGTAAAGCGCCCATCCTGCGATGATACAAGGGCTATGGCATCACGCTGATCAAATACAAACTGTGCTGCCGAAAGATGCCTGGTGCCGCCCATTTGAGCAGGATGAATGGTTGCTGCAATACTACCAACTACAGGCTCGGTTACCAGGGTTTCGTAAACAGGTTCACCTTTCGACGAAATACCAATTTTTGCACCAAAGGCCAGCAGTTCCAGTTGATCGTTTATAATGGTAGCGCCATCAACCGATGTTAAACCTGCAACACTATCTACAGCACGGTTTACTTCATCCTGCCAAACGTTCATACTATGTTCATTAACTACCTGCTCCATTAGTTTTTTTAGTTCGTCAAATGGCGGTGTAACAGGATAAGTTATGGGATGCACAATGGAATCGTGCCAAACATCACTATCGCTGGGCACAACCAACAATGTACCTCCGTGGCCATGCTGCCGCATAGAAGCAGCAAGCTGTACCAGCACATTCACCGAATCGTTCCAGCCATTTGGCGAATTATAGTCGAGTAATGAAGTAAGCATTGCCGGGCAGTCGGGCAGGCTTTTGCTGAGCTCATCAATAATTTTTATTTCATCGCCTTTAATCACCGCTACATTTATAAACTTGCCGAAGCCTTTTATGCGCCGGTGTTTTACTACCAGCAAGCCGGGTTCAATCACTTCAAGCACAAAGCTGCAATCGGGTATAGAGCGGGTAGTGCCCCATACATACAAGTCGCCGCCTTCATCCCAAACACCCAGGTGAATCCCTGATCGCTCAACAGCTGGCGCCAGTTTGGTTAGTACATGTGGCGTTAATAAAATACGTTCCTCAAATATCAGTGGCTGCCCCGCCAGCTGTGGCGGCAGGTAAGTAAGCGAAACTTTTGGCGATCGCCCCTCTTCATGGCGCAGGCTCGACCAAAAGGCCAAATCAATTATTGCTTCGATAACACTTGCCGAAGGCTCGGGCGCAAGGTCCTGGCCGCCCTGTTGAAGGGCAGTTGCCAAAAGCTTTATGAAATGACTTTCAATAGCCGGTGCTGCCGCACTTGCCGCCTGGTATGTTGATCTGTAAGCCATGTACGCTATAGGGATATTTTGAGCGGCTAAAATACCGCAATTCTGTTTCATGTAAAACAATTAACGCAAGTATTACATAAGTATGTTAGTGCCAAAGTTAAATCTGCGGTTTAACAAATCTTTTTTTACCCTCTTTACCACTTCCGGTATAGAGGGTGATCCAGCGAAGCGCAGATCGGGTGAGTAAA
>JABDFZ010000019.1 GCA_013286325.1 Bacteroidota bacterium
AATGTTTCGTCGGCAAACCTGTTTGTCAGTGATAATGGTACTAAGTTGCGGTTCCAGATATCGGCGAATCGTTTTTTAAGCAAAATGGTTCGTATAATAACAGGGCGGTTATTGGATATTGGTGAAGGCCGGATGAGTGTTGATGAATTTGAACATTATCTGATCAGTAAAGAAACGCCAAAGATCATTATACCTGCTTATCCACAAGGGCTTTATCTTTCAAAGGTTACTTATCCTTACCTCGATCTCCCACCCGCCACAACGTTTACAGCTATGTTTCAGAGCGATATTAATGCCAGCTGGCAGCCTGTTTAATGGTTATAAACTAAATCATTACAGTAAATACCTGAAAATAAGCTATAAAAAGGGTAATTTTGCACTCCCTTAGGATTTTTAACATTACAGGATGGCGTGGTCAGAAAAATTAAAGCTTAATAAACAACTAATCAGGACGGTAACCGAAGCCGGCTACATATCTCCTAAAGAGATCCAGCAGAAAACACTGGCGCGTATTTATGGCGGGCAGGATGTAATTGCTGTTGGGCCGGAGGGCTGTGGTAAAACTACCACATATATTTTAGCTGTTTTAAACCGGATAAAATATAACCCGGAAGGTGTTCCGCTTGTTTTGATACTTGTGCCGACCAAAGAAGCTGTGCTGGAAGTTATTGGCAGGATTGAGGAGTTCGGCAAGAATAAACAAATGGCTGTAGTTGGCTTGTACGCTGCAACTGGTACTGAAGCACAAATGGATGCACTGGCTGATGGAGCAGATATTGTAGTTGCCACTCCTGACAGAGCCCGGGCCATCTATTTAAAACTTGGCCTCAACCTTAATAAAATTGAGCTTTTAATTGTTGATGATGCCGATGCGATTGTTAAACAGGGTTTGCAATTGCCTGTTGTTGAATTAGCAAACAGCATAACCAAATGCCAGCACCTTGTATTTACCGAAGTGGTGCATGACAGGCTGAACAAAATGATCAGTCCATTTATGCAATCAGCTACTACAGTTGAGGTTGAAGAAATTAATGATAGCAAGGTTGAAACGCTTCCTCAATTATTATATCACGTTCCTAACTTTATTACCAAGCTAAACCTGCTGAATTTATTTATGCAGGATAGCGAGTTATTCACAAAAACTGTTGTATTTGTAAACACGCGCCATACTGCTGAAAAGATTTACAAGAGCTTGCAAAACAGGCAAAAAAATTCGGTGAGTGTATTAAATCCATGGTCGATAGAGTTGAGTGGGGTTAAGGACATTACTGATCTTAAAGTATCTCCTGAATTAAGGATATTGATTATCGCTAATGAAAACAAGGAAACTATTGATCTGAGCTATATCCCTTTCATCATCCATTTTGATTTACCGGAAGAAAAAGAAATTTTTATAGACCGGGTAACCAGGAATCTAACAGGAGTTGACGAGGAAACACTGGCTATTACATTTACTACGGATCTGGAGCTTACTTTGGTAAAAAGGATTGAACAAGCCATCGGTCAAAAAATACCTGTTGGAGAATTACCCGAAGAACTGGTTATTGAGCTGGACAAAAAAGAAGCTGAACCACAGGAAAAGAAACCAGTAAAAAGTAAAGTAACTGCGCCTGTTGCAGGTGAGGCTTTTCATCAGAAAAAGCCTGAGAATGCCAAGACCTACAACTACAGTTCGGGTGTTAAGGCTAAAATGAATAAGAAAAAGAAGCACGGGTAAAACGTGAAACCTCAACTTTCCCTTTCCAAAGGAAAGAGAAAGATTATATATAACAAAAAGAGATGGCCCGATAACAGGTCATCTCTTTTGTTTATAATACTATTGATATTAAACCAAGTCGAAGCGATCGAGGTTCATTACTTTGGTCCATGTAGCTACAAAGTCGTTCACAAATTTCCCATTAGCATCTTCAAAGGCATATACCTCGGCAAGGGCACGAAGCTCAGAGTTAGAACCAAAAATAAGATCGACACGGGTACCGGTCCATTTTATTTCGCCTGAGATTCGGTCTGATCCCGCAAACACTTTTTGAGCATCTGATGTAGCCTTCCATGTGGTCGACATATCAAGCAGATTTACAAAAAAGTCGTTAGTAAGTGATTCAGGGCGATCGGTGAATATGCCATGTTTGGACTGATCAAAGTTAGTATTCAGCGCACGCATACCACCAATTAAAACTGTAAGCTCGGGAGCTGTAAGAGTTAACAATTGAGCTTTGTCAACCAGCATTCCTTCAGCAGCGCTTATATTATTAGGATTAAGGTAATTGCGGAAACCATCAGCTCCAGGTTCAAGTACACTGAACGACTCCACATCGGTTTGCTCCTGCGAAGCATCGGCCCGGCCCGGTGTAAACGGCACGGTAATATCATGGCCAGCATTTTTAGCCGCCTTCTCAATACCTGCGCTTCCGCCCAAAACAATCAAATCGGCAATAGAAACGCGTTTACCGTTGGTTTGAGCACTGTTGAATTCATTCTGAATACCTTCAAGCATTGACAAAACTTTAGCCAGTTGGGCTGGATTATTTACTTCCCAATCTTTTTGTGGGGCAAGACGGATGCGTGCACCATTGGCACCTCCCCGTTTATCCGAACCACGGAAGGTTGATGCTGATGCCCAGGCTGTAGATACCAGCTGAGAAACAGTAAGCCCTGAATCGAGTATTTTACTTTTTAGTGCAGCAATATCATTATTATCAATCAGCTGGTGTGTAACAGCTGGGATGGGGTCTTGCCAGATCAGGTCTTCAGCCGGAACTTCAGGGCCCAGGTAACGGACACGCGGGCCCATATCACGATGAGTTAGCTTGAACCAGGCACGGGAAAAGGCATCTGCAAATTCAACAGGGTGTTCATGAAAATGCCTGGAGATCTTCTCATAAGCAGGATCTGTCCTTAGAGCTATATCTGATGTAAGCATAAACGGCGAATGGCTTTTTGACGGGTCGTGTGCGTCGGGAATAGTACCTGCACCTGCATTATCTTTTGGCTTCCACTGGTGTGCGCCGCCCGATCCTTTTGTAAGTTCCCATTCAAAGCCAAACAGGTTATTAAAGAAGCCGTTGCTCCATTTTGTTGGCGTAGGTGTCCATGCACCTTCCAAACCGCTGGTGATGGTATCGCCTGCGTTACCCGTACCAAATGAGTTTTTCCAGCCGAGGCCTTGTTCTTCAATACCGGCTGCGGCAGGTTCTTTACCAACATACTGGCCCGGATCGGCAGCGCCATGTGTTTTACCGAATGTATGGCCACCCGCAATAAGCGCTACAGTTTCATAATCATCCATAGCCATGCGGCCAAAAGTTTCACGGATATCCCGGGCAGAAGCAAGCGGATCAGGGTTTCCGTTAGGGCCTTCAGGGTTTACATAGATCAGTCCCATTTGTACAGCTCCAAGCGGGTTCTCCAGTTCACGATCACCGGTGTAACGGTTATCGCCTAACCATTCTTTTTCTGAACCCCAATAAATATCTTCGGCAGGTTCCCAAACATCAGCACGACCGCCTCCAAAACCAAAAGTATTAAGCCCCATTGACTCCAGGGCGCAATTGCCGGTGAGCACCATCAGATCGGCCCATGAAAGTTTTTTACCGTATTTCTTTTTTATAGGCCAAAGCAGCAAACGCGCCTTATCAAGGTTTGCATTATCAGGCCAGCTATTAAGCGGAGCAAAACGCTGGGTGCCGAAACCTGCACCACCGCGACCATCGGACACGCGGTAAGTGCCTGCGCTGTGCCAGGCCATCCTGATGAAGAACGGGCCGTAGTGACCATAGTCGGCCGGCCACCAATCTTGCGATGTGGTCATCAGGTCAAAGACATCCTGTTTAACAGCTTTCAGATCCAGGCTTTTAAACTCTTCGGCATAGTTGAATGCCTCGTCCATAGGGTTAGATAAGGAAGAGTTTTGGCGCAGGATGTTCAATTTCAACTGGTTTGGCCACCAGTCGCGGTTTCTTGTACCACTGCCTGCACTTTGCTTCAGGGCCCCGTTTAAAAAAGGGCATTTAGTGGCAACGCTGTCGCTGTTAACGTCTGATAATTTGCTGTGATCTGTGTTGTTTTCCATAATTAATCGGTTTCATAAGTTTAGAACTTAAAATTAGAAAATTCTTTACTGACATTACAAGTTAAGTAACATAAATAAGTCATCTTTATGGATGGAGTATGTTGGTGATAAACACCTCAGGTGTTCAGAGGATTTATAAAAAATCCATTTGTCATTCTGAACGCAGTGAAGAATCTTATAAATTGGCAAATCGCCGCCCTACTTATCAATATTTCTGAAGCGCGAAGAAGATTCTTCACTGCGTTCAGAATGACAAATGGCATATTAATGCAAATATAATTTCTCTTTAATTGATCTTGCTATTCAGATACAAATCTTCCACCTTTTTGCGGGCCCAGGGGGTTTTACGCAGGAAGGTGAGGCTTGATTTTATGCTGGGGTTATCTAAAAAACAGTTGATACGGATGAGATAGCCTAATTCGGGCCAGCCATAGTGAGCAACCAATTCGCTCAGGATAGTTTCTAAAGTTTTACCGTGGAGCGGGTTATTGGCCTGTTGCTGCATGGCTGCAAAATTAGCAAAATACAGACGCCCCAACAAATCGGGGCGTCTGTACCAAAAATATTAACTTTTTTCCACGTATCCGGCAAGCGATGTCCCAACAATATGTGTCCATCCTTTGGTAAAGCTTTCCCTTGCAAAATCTTTGTTGTTCTGAGGAAAGGTTTCAAGGCCCCTATGCGTTAATTTTACCCGTGTTTTATCACCTTCAGCAAATACTTCCCAGGTTACAAACGACTCCCCCGGATAATTGTCGTATTGCCAGCTATGGGTAAGTTTTTTACCGGAAACAACTTCAGTTACTTTACAAAGATGCAGGTATTGCTGTTCTTTCGATCCGCCATAGAAGCTGAACTCAAAACCAATCTCGGGTTTAAATTCTTCCAGTTTAAAATACCATTCCTTCATTTTGTCTTTATCCGTAATGGCCTGCCAAACCCTGTCGGCTGGTGCATTGTAAGTTCGCTCGATTACAAAAGGTACTGTTTCCATATACTAAATTTATTATTTTATATTTCCGTTTCCTGTTCAACAAACTCTTTTAAGGCTGTCCCAATAAATTGGGTCCAACCTTCAACAAAATTATTTCTTCCCAAATCAGGATCATTATCTCTATTAAAGGCTTCCAGATTGGAATGTGTAACAACAATTTTGGTTTTTTCTGCACTGGCAAATAGTTCAAAACTTACCAGGGAACTTTCGTCATAACCCCCAAATTTCCATTCGTAACTAATCTTTTTACCAGGAACAGCTTCAGTTATTTTCCAGATATGAAGAAAGTTTCTTCCATTGTGCGGAACATTAAACTCTGTTTCAAAACCAACTTCAGGTTCAAATTCAACAAGCTGGGGGAAATACCACTGGCGCATTTTTTCAACGTCTGTTAATGCATGCCATACTCTTTCGGCAGGAGCATTGTAGATACGTTCAACTATAACTGGTTCACTTTTCATAAATCGGGTTTAAATATTATTGTCTGTGTTGGTTTCCTTATCTAAAAAATCACCTAATGCATCTAATTTCTGTGTCCAGAATGAGCGGTATTGTTCAACCCAGTTAGATACTTCATTAAGTTTTTTAAAGTCGGCCTCACAATACCTGTCTCTCCCCTGCTTTTTGATGACAAGCAAGCCGCATTGGGTTAAAATTTTTATATGCTTTGAGACGGCGGGGCGGCTGATATCAAAATTATCCGCAACAGCATTAAGGTTTAATGACCGGTGTGCTATTAATCCTATTATTTCCCTTCTTGTAGGGTCGGCAATCGCCTGAAAAACATCTCTTCGCATAAATTCTAAAGTATATGAAACCTTTCGGTTACAAGTATACATGAAACCTTTTGGTTACACAAATTAAATTTGAAAATAAGGAGAGACGGCATAAAAAAGGAGAACACTTATTTGCTCTCCTTTTTAAACTTGTGTTTGTTTTTATTTTTCCGACGGATTCTTTTTTCCAGCCTGTAGTTTTTCAACCAATTTTCCTAAACGTTCGTTTCTGGTCTTTTCCTGCTTTGCAGATAAGATCCAGACTACATATTCCTTTCGGTTACTGTATGACAATGAATGGTAAAAAGCCATTGCTGTTGGATGACTTGCCAGCGCCTGCTCAACATCGTGAGGCAACTTAACTTGTTTATTATCTACATCAATATAATCGGCATATTCATTATTTCCCTTTATTGCCTCATTTCTTGAATCTGAAACTTTTGCCTGCTCAACAGGACGAAAACGTAAGGCTGTCCATGTATCATCGATAGATGCGGATGAAACGACCCGTAAACCGTATTTACCTGGTTCGTCCCAGCTATCCATCATCTCCAGGTCTGATTTAATGCCTGAGCTTTTTTTCGGGTAACAGATCCAGAAAACGGCATCCGGTTTCAAAACGGGGATTATGATTTTTAAGCTTCCGGTAAGATCAGCACGGTTTAATACATATAACTGCACCCCATCAAAAAGGCCTTCAGCATTAAATTTAATCTCAACGCCCTCTGGCAGCGGTTCGAGTGTTGCCAGGTAATTGTCAGGAGCATTATAAAGCAGCCAGCTTTTCCCTGGCTTCATCTGTAGTTTGTTTGTTAAGCTGTTCATTATTGATAGTTAACGGTTCGTGGCCATTTTAAATGGTAGTTTGTATCTTTACAAACAAAATTAAAAGTTTGTAGCAATAAAACTGTATAAGCTATGAACTCTTAACTACGAACTAACAAATGAAATATTCGGACATAGATAGTCGCAAAAAGGCATTTATATTTGAGCTGGACAATGTACTTTATCCTGAGAAAGATTATTTATTCCAGGTTTATTACTTATTTGCCAGCCTTTTAGAATATACAGAACATATTGATGCAAAAGAAGCAACTGACCTGCTTATTAATACGTATGTAAATGAAGGAAAGGAGTTTGCGTTCGACCGTTTAAAAGAGAAATTTAATATTGCTGAAAAGCACAGAGCAAATTTAAATAACCTTTTAGCAACTGCCAAGCTACCTTTAAAGTTGCTTTTGTATAAGAACATGCTCGATCTGTTGCAGGAAATTGTGATCGACCGCAAAAAAATATTTATTGTAACCAATGGTAATACCGGGCAACAATTAAATAAAATTAAACAGACTGAATGGCATGGGCTCGAACAATATTTAATTGCTTATTTTACAAGTGAAAGTGTGCCAAAACCCGAGCCAGATGTTATTGATTTATTAATAAAAGATCATAACTTGCAAAGGCGGGATATTGTAATGATAGAGAACGGTGAGGCTGACAGAATTTGTGCTGAAGCAAGCGGCATTGATTACGTTAGTGTTAACGAATTTTTATAGTCAAAACCATAACATAGTTGGTTTATTTCCGTTTAATAAGCTATTTAGAAGAATCTATTAAAACCCCTTATATGAAAAAAATATTTTACTTAGTAATCATACTAGCCGCAGGTATCATTTCTTCCTGTTCAAAAGATAAAAAGCCTACGACAGGGGGTGGCGGTACCGGGCCTTCGAAAGATGGAACTACATTACAGCTGATGCAGGATTCTATTTATTTGTATGCCAAGGAAGATTATTTATGGTTTGACCAATTACCAAGCTATGGTACAGTTAACCCGCGTTCATTTACTGCAAGCGACCCTTTTACCGCCATGCAAAATGAAATGGATGCCATATCGCAATATGCAATAAACCCAAGTACAAATAAACCTTACGAATACTATGCCCCACATCCGGGTATAGCTAAATATTCGTTTATTGACGACGGAACAGAAGGCGGCGCGTTAAACGGAACTAAAGGTGATTTTGGGTTTGACTATAACTATAATTTAGTTGATGACATCCGGGTTGTTTATGTATATCCGGGCTCTCCGGCTGATGTAGCTGGCCTTAAACGTGGTTATGAGATCACCAGTATAAATGACGACAGTGATATATCGTACGACGGGCTATTCTCTGATGGCACCAAATCAGGAACCGGGACCAGCGCTCATAATAACTATGTGTACAATTCCATTTTTAACAGCGGCACCATAAAGCTAACATTGAAAAAACCCGACGGTACTTCATTCACCGTAAGCTTTGCAACAACAAATTATACTGTTAATCCTGTGCTAAAAGAAACCGTTTTAGATTTAGGGAATGGAAAAAAACTTGGTTACCTGGTTTTTAACAGTTTCACATCTGATGCCAACGCTGATCCTAAGCTTGATGCCGCCTTTCAGGATTTTGCCAACCAGGGAATAACTGAGCTTGCTGTCGATCTGCGTTATAACGGTGGAGGATTTGTTTCAACTGCCGAATATATTGATAATTATATAGTGCCGCCATCAAAAACAGGTACACTTATGTATACTTATTTTTACAACAGTAACTTACAGAATGATATTTACCCTTTGCTGAGTAAAAAATATAATATCAGCAAAGGCGATTTTAAGCCTGTGAATAACCAGGTTGGTTTTGTTAAAAAAGGCTCGCTAAATCTTAGCCGGGTGTTTTTCATAATTACCGGCGGAACAGCATCAGCAAGCGAGCTGACGATAAACAATTTAAGGCCAGAAATGGATGTTGAATTAGTTGGAGAAACCAGTTATGGAAAACCTGTTGGTTTCTTTAATATCGACTTTGGTCAATACACTATGTATACACCCGAGTTTTCAACCAAAAACTCGTCAAACCAAGGCGATTATTATGCTGGTATGACCCCGAACGCAAACGGCTACAATGGTGTAAATGATCTTGATGATTATACAAAGGATTTTGGCGACCCTACCGAGGGCTTGCTGGCACATATTGTAAACAAGGTAAAATTAGGCACCTTTGATATACCAGGTAAAGTAATACAAAGCCTTTCTTCCAACCCGAAAGCTTTTTCGTTAGCAATGTCTCGTGATAAGAGCATGGCCCTGAATAAAAACAAATTTACCGGTATGGTGAATAACAAAAAATTAAAACATAGGAGGTAAGATTAAAGCTGAAAGGCGAAAGCAAAAAGCCGGAAGTTAAAGCGAATGTAGCTCTAACTTTCGGCTTTCTGCTTTTAGCTATATCTTTAATCAACCAGTTCCCTTAGATCAACTGCAACAACACGGGATATGCCCTGTTCAACCATAGTTACACCATAGATGATATCTGTACTGGCTATTGTCCGTTTATTGTGCGAGATGATAATGAATTGCGAATCTTTGGAGAACTCGCGGATAATATTGTTAAACTTATCGATGTTAGTATCATCAAGGGGAGCGTCAACCTCATCAAAAATACAGAACGGTGCAGGCTTTAACAGGTAAAGCGAAAACAGGATAGCTGTTGCCGTAAGTGTTTTTTCGCCGCCAGATAGCTGGTTAATTGATAAAGGCCGTTTGCCTTTCGGTTTTGCAATAATGTCGATATCTGATTCGAGCGGATGCAGGGGATCGAGCAGGATCAGGTCGCAGGAATCCTCTTCATTAAACAGGGAACGGAACACTTTTATAAAGTTCTCACGCACCAAAGTGAACGAAGACATAAATTTCTCTTTGGCTGTATCGTCAATTTCCTGTATGGTTGCCAGTAAGGATGCTTTTGCATCGCTAAGGTCCTTTTTCTGAGCCTGAATAAAGGTGTAACGTTCATTCATTTCATTATAGGCCTCAACAGCAAGCGGATTAATAGCTCCGAAATCATCCAGCTGTCTTTTTAGCTTCTCAGTTTTCTCGCGGATGTCCTGTTCATTTTCTCCCTCTGATATTTCTGTTTCAGGCAGATCGTGGATATCGATATTAAATTCTACTGATAAACGCTCTTTTAAAGCATTCAATTCGAGCTTAAGATTATTGCGCTCATCTTTAAGTTCGTTTTCTATAATTTCCGCATTATCTTTTTTGCGTCTTAAAGCAGTAATTTCATCTTCCGATTCGGATATCTTTCCGCGCCATGCATAATATTCCTGTTCGGCCTGCTGGGTTGCTTTTTCCAGAGCATCCTTTTGCTCATACATCTCCAGCAAATCTTCATCAGAGTTATCGGCTTGCTGCAGGTTTTCCTGTATAGCAATTTTTACCAGCTCCAGTTCGGCACTGTTTTGTTTTATGCGGTTATCCAGGCTTTCTCTCTGCGACTCCCTGTAATCAAGATCTTTTATTAATCCAGATACCTTGTTTTGCTGTTGATGGAAGCGGATATTCTCCTGGTTATAGGCATTTGATTTTACTGATACGTATTCGTTAAGCTCGTTAAAAGTAGCCTGTTTTTCAACCAATAAATCGTTTTGTGTTTGTTTTTGAGCTTTTAATTCCTCAAGCTGAGGTATTAAGGTAATAGTTTCTTCTTTAATACTGGCAATCTTGCGCGCTATATCTTCCTTACGGTTAAGGCTGTTTTCAATAAAGGTTTGGTATTGCTCCTGCCGGGTTTTAACGGTTATCAGCTCGGTATTTAATAGGTTGAGTTCCTGCTGCTTTTGTTTGATCTCTGCTGCTTTTCCGGATGCTTTTAATGCAGAAAGCTTAGTTTGCAGTTCGTCAAAGCGCAGCTTAAAATCATTTACTTCAATATCAACCAGCTTAATCACTTTTAAAAGTGCTTCAAGGTTTTTAGCACGGCCAATCCGCTTTCCTTCAAACAGCCCAACCGAACCACCGGCCATTGCATATCTTGATTTATTAAACTTACCGCTTTTACCAATTAGCACCACTCCTTCTGGCAAATCGGCGTTGTTCAGTGCATGGTCGTTATCATCATTAACCAGGTAAACATTTCTTAATAAATGATTACACAGCGGCTGATATTGTTTTTC
Organism: Bacteroidota bacterium; assembly: GCA_013286325.1. Taxonomy (GTDB): domain Bacteria; phylum Bacteroidota; class Bacteroidia; order Sphingobacteriales; family Sphingobacteriaceae; genus Mucilaginibacter. The sequence continues at coordinate 10,832 of JABDFZ010000019.1, forward strand.
AACTTCAACAACATTCAACGCAGGAATAGCGCCTTCCAGATCAATGCTAATTGAGGTTCCCTGAAGTTCATAATTCTTTAAAACAAAGAATTGGGCCCTCCCCTGCGCACCTTTGCTTAACAGGTTGATCGCCTTTATTGCCTCAGCATACGTTTCAACCACATAATGGTTCATTAGTGGTTCAAGGTAATTTTCAACTGCTACCCTGTACTCTTCGCGGCAAAACAATATATCACTGAAAAGCGGGGCATTTTTGGACCATTCTGTATTTTTCTTTAGAAACCGGATAGACTCTGGGAAGCCTTCAAGGTTATCAACCATACTTTTTGTAAGGTTGTATTCGTTCTGTTTGGCATCAAGCTTACGGCTTTCGCGGATTATGCTTTCCTGTACAGTATTGAGTTCGGTCGACGTTAACGTTATCTGCTCCTGGAGCTTAGTTTCAAAATCGACTGTGGAATTGTATTCTTTTTCCGCAGTTTCTACACGTTCCTGCAAGCCATAAACAACTGTATTAAAATGTGAAAGCTCAGCCTCCTTATTGGTGGTGTCCTCCATATTCCGCTGGCTTTCCTGTTCAAGCGCCTGTTGCTGAATCTGCAAAATATCCAGGTCTTTTTCCGCTTTGTAGGCCTGGTTCTGCAACCTGGTATTGATATTGGTAAGCTCGGTTAATTCGTTCCTGCCTTCGGCTTGTTGAGCCCTTAGCTCATCTACGGCTTCTTTTAAATCTGCAACCTGTGTTTGTATAGTTTGCAGGGTTTCGTCTTCCTGTAGTTTTTCTTCTAAAAGGCGTTTTATATTGTAAAGCACATGATTAAACTGGGTTTTGTCGCGCTCCAGTTCTTCGGTTAACCTTGTTTCTTTATCCTGCTGAAATTTCAGCTGTTCATTTTTTATCTTCTTTTCGCTTTCGTAAGCCCTTATTTTCGAAACATATTCGTTAGTAGCTTTTTGCTGTACCGAAAGATTTTTTTCTTTGGTAAGGCTATCCAGCTTTTGTTGCTGTAAAGCGGCTTCGAGTGTGTCGATCTGAGCTATAATGCCCGATTTTCCTTCACGGTGTTTTTGCTCCTGCTCTTCTATCCTGCCTAACGATTCGCTAAAGGAAGCAATCCTGAAAGAAGCCAGCACCACACTTAATGATTTGTATTGCTCTTTTAAGCGGTAATATCTTTCGGTCTTCTTTGCCTGGTTTTCGAGTGTTTTGAGGTTCTTCTCTATTTCAAAAAGCAGGTCTTCTACCCTTTCCAGGTCGGCTTCGGTATCTTTTAGCTTGTTAAAGGTTTGTTTTTTGCGAAGCTTATATTTTGAGATGCCGGAAGCTTCCTCAAACAGGTTACGGCGCGAACCTTCTTTATTGGTGATAATCTCATCAATCATCTTTAATTCGATAATCGAATAAGAATCTGCACCCACACCCGTATCAAGGAACAGATCAGTTATGTCCTTTAACCGGCATTGCACATCATTAAGGCGATACTCACTTTCACCGCTGCGATAAAGCCTGCGGGTTAAAGTAACTTGTGAAAAGTCGGTCGGCAGAATATTCCTGGTGTTATCGAAAGTAAGTGATACCTCGGCAAGATTGGCAGCTTTGCGGCTTTTGGTTCCGTTAAAAATAACGTTATCCATTTTTTCGGAACGGAGCATCCTGGTGCTTTGCTCGCCCAATACCCAACGGATAGAATCAACAACGTTTGATTTTCCACAGCCGTTAGGCCCAACAATTGCAGTTACACCCTCATTAAAATTAATGGTAATTTTATCGCCAAAGCTCTTAAATCCCTTGATTTCTAACTTAGTAAGCTGCATTTATTTTATCCTGTTCCTTAAATTTTGCGAACCTTCAAAGTAAGGGAAAAAATCCATTTCTTTAAACAAAATTTCACTTTAGGTAAGAGGATAAAAGCGATGGGTAAAAGGTCTAAAAAAACTCATCAATTCAGGATTGCCTCAACACCAATAACGACCATTTCTCTTTAAACTTTCAGTTTTTAACTTCTTACTAAAACATTCTGGCCTTTAATACATTAACTTAGTATGAACATAGCAATATTTGGGGCTACTGGTAATATAGGCAGCCGACTTGTTATAGAGGCTATAAACCGCGGACATAATGTTACTGCGGTTGTACGGCACCCGGAAGATTTTACTTTGGATATTCCGCATTTACAGGTTGCCAAAGGCGACCTTTTTGTTACACAGGACGTTGAAGCAGCTGTATTTAATCATGATGCTGTTGTAAGCGCTTACAATTTCACAAAAGGCGCAACACCATCAACCATTGTTGAAGTTGCCGTACCGCTACTAAATGGATTAAAACAGGCCGGCGTAAAACGGCTGATAATTGTCGGCGGGGCTGGTAGTCTTGAAGTGGCGCCGGGATTGCAATTGGTTGATTCGCCGGGTTTTCCTGACGAATTTAAACCCGCAGCGCTGGCGCATCGCGATGCATTGAAAGTTTACCAACAGGAAAAAGAGCTTGAATGGACTTATATTAGCCCGGCGGCCTATATTGAGCCCGGCGAGCGCACCGGAAATTTCAGAACCGGGAAAGATCAACTTATTACCGATAAAACCGGGAAAAGTCATATCTCAATGGAAGACTTTGCTGTTGCCATAGTTGATGAACTAATGAACCCTCAGCACATTAGGGAACGATTTACAGTAGGATATTGAGGGACAGAGACTCGAGGTTAGAGACCAGAGATTAGTTACTTAATCGTTCGGGAACTGATCTCTGGCCTCTTATCATCTCACACAAAAATCTCTCCTTTTAAATAAGTAACTGCTTTACCGCTCATTTGCACACGGTCGCCTTTTAATTCGCACCAAAGTTCGCCGCGACGGGAAGATATTTGTAATGCATGCAATTTGGTTTTACCAAGTTTTTCGGCCCAGTAAGGGATAAGATTGCAATGCGCCGAACCTGTAACCGGATCTTCGGGGATGCCAGCACCTGGGGCAAAAAAACGGGAAACAAAATCCACCTTATCACCGGGGGCAGTAACAATTACACCAACGGTATCCATTTTTGAAAGGGCGAAAAAATCGGGAGAAATATCCCGGATATCGCTTTCTGATCCATAAACCAAAAAATAGTCCCTGGAGCGTAAAACTTCCAAAGGTTGCTTTTCACCAAGTGCCTCAATCAGCCCAACAGGGGGATCAATATGTATTGGCGGCCTTGATGGAAAATCCATGGTATATTTATCACCGTCTCTCTTTACAGTAAGTGTTCCGGCTTTTATAGTTTCAAAGTGGATCTCATCATTATTATGCCCCAATTGAGTGAACAGAATATGTGCCGAAGCCAGAGTAGCGTGGCCGCAAAGGTCAATCTCATATTCGGGTGTAAACCATCTTAATTTATAGCCTGTTTCATTTCTTACAAAAAAGGCAGTTTCGGCAAGGTTATTTTCAATTGCAATTTTTTGCATGGTTTCATCGGGCAGCCATTCATTAAGCGGACAAATTGCTGCGGGGTTACCACCAAAGAGCTTATCAGTAAAGGCGTCTGCCTGGTATACGGGTATTGTTATCATATTATTTTTTAGGTAAAAGGCGAAACGTTAAAGATAAAAGGTTTTTTTTAATGCGGAAATCTGAATGTGAAATGCAGGTTAATTTTACATGTATAAAACTATTTCAAATTATCGCTTCAATAATTGACTCACCCGGTCTTCGCTTCGCTCGACCACCCTCTCTACCGCAAGCGGTAAAGAGGGTTTAGTAGGTTACCTTTCTTTTTTCTTATTCAATCCACAAAACTGAATTACCTGTATTGAATTCGTTTTGTTCCCATAGTTTATTGCCAGGATCGAGCATCCATTGGCCATCAACCCTGAACTTATAACGGTACTTTCCGGGTTTGAAGTGGAAGCTGATCGTCCATTCGTCGCCATTGTGCGCCAAGGTATACCCTTCTTCATCCCAGTCGTTAAAACTTCCGGTTACTACAACTTTTTTAGCTTTTTTAAAGCCTTTTAATTTAAAGGTATAGTTAGGATTTACCGCTATAAATGAGCTGACTTTCCCTCCCTTTGTTCTGTAATAAGGGCTTGATGGGTCAGTGATTATTTGCCCATCGACAATGAATTTATAATCGTAATTGCCTGATTTAAGTATGAGCGGTAATGTCCAGTAACCATCTGCTGTTTTTTTCATAGCCGATGCATCTGTTTTCCAATTGTTAAAATCACCAGTAACAAATACTTTTTTTGCATCATTGTATCCTTTAAGCTTAAAATAAACGGCTTCCCCAAGGTTTAATACGGAGTTTACTTCGCCTGATTCATCTTTAGCTTTAGTGGGATTGGCTGGGTCAGTCATCCACTGATCATTGACCAAAAACTTATAAGTGTGCGTACCTTCGGCTAAATATAAGTGCTTTTCCCATGTATTGCCATTTTTGTTCATGGCGATCTCATTCGTGTCCCATTTATTAAAGCTGCCTGCAACAATCACTTTGCGGGCCATTGGAAATCCTGCCAGTTTAAAGGTGTAGTTGTATTTAAAATAAACCGAATTTGTATTACCAATGCCATCATCAATCTGTAAAAGATTATTAGGGTCGGTTGTCCAATGGCCGTCAATAATGAATTTATATTCATAAGCTCCGGCAGTTAATTTAACATCAATAACCCAGCCGCCATCAGTTTTTTTCATCAAACCTTTTAATGTACTCCAGTTGTTAAAATTGCCTGATAGGAAAACCCGCCGGGCATTTGTGTGCCCGGGAAATATAAACCTTGTTAAGCCTGAAGAAAGCTCATAAACGGTTGCGTTTGCAAATTTATTAACGCCATAAGTTACATTAACAGGATAACCGCCACCACCATCGAACTTGTCCATACGGGTAGTGATCTCGTAAGGGTGACTTTGGGGATTATCATTTAAATCTGTTAACGACCTGTCAAATTGTATTACACTGTTTTGCCGGTTACCCATATTCCAGCCATCTTTAATCAGAGCAGAAAAATCTCCCTTTAAAACTTTAGCCGAATTTGGATTATTTAAACCCGCTGCTTTAAGAATACTATCCATTTCGGTTTTGGATGAATGCAGATCGAGCAGTAAAATTAAATGATCTTTTGCCACAATTAAATTATTACGTTGCTGGGCATCAACACCCATGCCGCTTAACAGCAACAGCATGATGATGAGTGTATGTCCGTAACGTTTCATAATTAATTGTTATAAATGTACATTTCAAATTCCTTTTTAACGAAGTTGATAGTGAATATTCCCCGTACAAAGAAATCGTAACCTAAAATACCATCTACTGAATGCCCATAAGCTTTTCCCATTTTTTCCAGGTTGGTAATTAAAGTCCTGTTATTGATAAAGAGATGGTCGCCGACGGTCAAATTGTCAAACTTAGCATAAATAACCTCCAATTTTGAACCTCCTACTCCTGTAAGTTTTGAACGACCAATCACCTGCATGGAAGCCAGAAGTTTTTTTGATCTGTCATAATCCAACAGGTTTGTTTCGGCAGCGCTGTCAAAGGCAAACCATAATGTACTATTATTAACTTGTCCCTTTAAAAAAACAACATCATTTGCATACATAAAGGAACTCACCATTAAACGATCATGAAAGATCCTTTCTGTTAAAGGTATATTGCCATCCTTATCCAATTTTTGAATATAGAGTACATTTTTGAAAAGATCGACAGTTACGGCAAACTTCGAAAATAAGCGTGTGCCCAGTAAACCGAGCACTTTTATATTTCGCCCATTTTCAATGAACGACAGATCGGTAACATGTGCTGTTAATCGGCTGTATTGGAGATCGAGGATTTTGAAGTTGTGAACATAAGTGGTAAATGACTCGGCAGCTGTTCCGCTGATACCTCCGGTCTCCTGATCATCAATTTTGGGCAGGTATCTGAAATAAGTTGCATTTAAAACGAGGTCAGGGGCACCGGTATCAAAAACAAAATTACCTTCTAATGAGTCGACCTGCGCTTCAACTATAATAAGGTTCCCTGCTCGTTTTATAGGTACAACCAGTGTTTTAAAATCAGCATAAGGGGCAGGGTCGGGATCGTTGCTGATGGTTTTGAAGCTTATATTACCTATCGCAGTTCTCCCACTATCCAATGCATTTGCATGCTGGAAAATAATAAAGAAGAATACCAAAAGATACAACCTGCGCATTATATAATTGCTGATACCCAATAGACAACATTTGGGTTGACATAGTTACAGTGGTATTGAAAAATTATACGGGCTGAGCTTAGCGCACTATAAGGATCCAGCCGGATTGTTTAGGCAGATCATCTTCTTTAAGATCGATGATATAGTAATATGTACCGGCGGGTAATTTACTACCATTGGAATTGCCATCCCAGGGCTTGCCATAGCCAATGCTTTGAAATACCTGTTGGCCATAACGGGTAAAAACGTTAATGCTGGCTTTAGGGTAATCGTCAATATTTTTGATGTACCAATAATCGTTTACCCCATCGTTATTCGGGGTGAAGCTATTAACTATAGTTAGTTTCTTATAAACTCTTACAAAAACGCTGCTTGTGCTTTGTCCACAGGTAAAGGTTGATTCCACATGCAGGGTATAAGTAATATCACCTGGCGAACTTGTAACGGGTGTTAGTGATAATGGATTATCGAGGTAATCAGTGGGTGTCCAGTAAAAAGAAATCTGATCGCCGCCGGCTTTCCCATTTAGGGTAGCTGTTTGGCCTTCCATCATCTTTATGGTTTTCCCGGCATCAGCGGTTGGATTTTTTAATACATAAACAGTTAATGATGTTGATGGAGCTATATCAGGGCAGCCATCATTGCTTACTTCCACAGTATATATTGTAGTAATGGACGGACTTGCAACCGGATTTGGAATATCGTCATGATCTAGCCCCGCAGAGGGCGACCATTTGAAATGTGTAGCATTTGTGCTTTGCAGATTAAGCTGCTGAGAACCTCCTTCGCAAATTGTAACATCGCCTAAGGCGCTTATGGTTGCTGCCGGATAAACCTTAACTGTTGTTGAAGCAAAGAAAGGACAATTGTTTTTAGTTACCTTAACTGTATAAACCCCATCATAGCTTGGGTCGGCGTTATAAACTACTACGGGGCTGCTGTTTATTGAGCTAAAGTTATTAGGGCCACTCCATTCATAAGTATCCCCCCCGGTTGAACTAAGCTGGATTGGGTGCCCCGCACATGCATCAGTATTGGGTGCAAGTGTAACGGTAGGCGGCGGATATACGTTGATATTAAGCGGATCGGAGAAAATGCGGCACTGTTCCGAGCCGATTAACGCTTGGTTTAATACGCCTATCCGATATTGATATTTACCGGCCGCTGCATTAGGAATATTAACATTTAGCGAGGTAGATTTTGCATTGACAATGTTAACCCAACCGTTACCGTCGTTTTTGTTTTGCTGCCATTGGTAATCAGGGTTATTGTAACCCGTTTGTTGTGCAACAAGCGTATAGTTTAAGTTATCGTTCACGCAGCTATTTTTATCTGCAATATCTCCAATGGTAGCAAATCCTGACTGGATAAGGGGGCCACAAGGACTAACTGTAATATCATCAAGTGCAAGGTCGTTCCCATTTCCTCCCGAACCATTATTAATCATTTTAACTATAACATCCGATCCATCGGAAGGACTGGTAAAGGTCATAGGATATTGGATCCATGGGTCAAAATCATCAGTGGCAGGTATCGCGCCAGTGTTATAAGTATTTATAAGAGTACCATCAGGCCTTTCAACCCTGAAAGTTATATCAGGCTGAGAGTATCCTTGTGTTTGCGGCAGGGCACGTAATATATTCATTATCCAGGCGGCAAACTGGTAGGTTGTGTTGGGGCAAAGCTTATTACCCGGTATTCTGTAAGTGAAGAACAAGCTGGGTGTTAGTGTTGCATTAATGATCATCATATAGCCATTGGGATCACCAGTATGATCGTGCGGGATAGCTTGCCATGTCCCTCCTTTACATGAGGGGCCCATTTGAGTTAGTATAGTATAAGTACCATCCTCGCCTCCACAGCCACTTGCTATATATTGCAAATCGGTGATCCCGGCAGGTAATTCGGGGCCTACGCCATAAGTAGTTCCTGCTCCAAAAGTTTCTGCAACAACCGGCGCCCCCAAACTGCCGTTACATGTTTGCGCCTTAAGCTTTAGCGTAAAAACAGAAGTTAAACTGATTGATATTAAAAAAATAAAAGCAAAGCGCATCAGGTTATTAATAATCTGTGGTATGAGGCATATAAAAATATAATTTATTGCTGATAATGCGCTAATATTCTGTTAATAAGGCAGAAAGAATGTTAAAAATAAATTATCGTAAGTTTTACAATGAAAAAAGCCATTGGTAAATAACCAATGGCTTTTCTAACTCCAAACCTGATAATTTAAAAATCAACAGGTATTACCGGGGTTTATCCCAGATACGATTTCAGTATCTTGCTTCTTGAAGTATGACGTAAGCGTTGTAACGCTTTATCTTTTATTTGACGTACACGCTCGCGTGTAAGATTGAATTTTTCGCCAATCTCTTCTAACGAAAGTGGATGATTGGTACCTAAACCAAAGAACAATACGATGATCTCACGCTCACGTTCGGTAAGGGTTGAAAGCGACCGTTTGATTTCTTCGGATAACGATTCGTTTATTAAAATTGAATCGGTATTTGGTTCCTGGTTTTCAAGTACATCCAGCAACGTATTTTCTTCACCCTGTACAAACGGGGCGTCCATAGATACATGGCGGCCTGAATTGCTCAGCGTATCAGAAATCTTATCAACCGTAGTTTCCAGCATATCTGCCAGTTCTTCAGGAGATGGCTCCCGCTCATATTCCTGTTCAAGCTTTGAAAATGCCTTGCTTATTTTGCTTAATGAACCTACCTGGTTTAATGGCAAACGCACAATACGCGATTGCTCGGCGATAGCCTGCAATATTGACTGACGGATCCACCAAACGGCGTACGATATAAATTTGAAACCTTTGGTTTCGTCAAAGCGTTTTGCTGCTTTTATTAAACCTAAGTTACCTTCGTTTATTAAATCGCCTAGGGTTAAGCCCTGGTTTTGGTATTGTTTAGCAACAGATACTACGAAACGCAGGTTTGTTTTTGTTAAACGCTCTAATGCGGCCTGATCACCTTCCCTTATTTTTTGAGCTAATATTACTTCTTCTTCGGCTGTTATCAGATCAACTTTACCAATCTCGTGAAGATATTTATCAAGTGATTGTGACTCACGATTGGTAATGGATTGAGTTATTTTGAGTTGTCTCATTTATTTTTTAAACCTCGATTCTTTCCTTTTAGAATAGAACGTGCAAAGGTAAGAAATTGTTATGATAAAAATTAACTAATATATATATAAAATAAAGGTTTACAATTTACTGATTTTATGCGATTTATTGCACGGTTTTTGTGGCGTTCGGATCAGTTTCTTCATACATTATCAAGGTTAAAGGTTTCATGTAATCTAATGCCCCTCTCGGTCTGTTGTAGGGTGCAGCAATGGTTAATTGGATCGTGTTCAAGATACAAAATATATTTCTTGTCAACCGCTTCGGTTAAAAAAAGTTTTTTTTCTTTTAAAGTTTGTAGCGGAAACATATCATAAGCCATTACATAAGGTAATGGAATATGCCCCACAGACGGCAGCAGATCAGCCATATATAAAATATTTTTATCCTTATAATTGATGAGCGGGAGCATCATAGAATCTGTATGCCCATAAACAAAACGGACATGGATATTTTCGCTGAACTTCACGCCATCCTCGGTAAGTACAAATTTTAGTTGCCCGCTTTCCTGGATAGGTAAAATATTTTCCTTTAAAAATGATGCTTTTTCGCGCTCATTCGGGTTTACAGCCCATTCCCAATGCTTTTCATTGCTCCAGTAGGTTGCATTTTTAAATGCCGGAAGTAATTTTTCACCATCTCTTACAACAGCTCCGCCAACATGATCGAAGTGCAGGTGGGTTAAAAACACATCTGTTATATCGTTTCTATGAAAGCCATGTGCAGCCAATGACTTATCCATAGTGGCATCGCCATGCAAATAATAATGACTGAAAAACTTTTCGTCCTGCTTGTCGCCTATTCCGGTATCAACCAAAATCAGCTTACCTTCATCCTCAATCAGCAGGCAACGCATAGCCCAGGTACAAAGGTTATTTTCATCGGCAGGGTTGGTTTTATTCCAGATAGTTTTCGGCACGACGCCAAACATAGCGCCGCCATCTAATTTAAAAAAGCCTGTATCTATAGTGTAAAGGTTCATAGTTGTGTGTTAGTCCATGGTCAATAGTCTATAGACCATGGTTGAAATAAATTGGGATGAAAGAATATTCAAATTTAGTGAAATCGACTTACTTCTATTGTCCATGGACTATCGACCATCGACTAATACAATTCCATATTCATTAAACAATTGTTCTGCTTTTAACAGATTTGCGAACTCTTCTTCTCTCAGTGCATACAAGCTATTAATTTCTTTATCAAGACATAAAGTTAACATTTCGTGTGCATAGGATAAAGAAGCAGGGTTAGGCAAGTGGATCATACCGGAGTTTTTCAGCATAAATGCGGGTAACTCCTGGTAATCGCCTAAAATAATATTATCAGCCTTTAATTGATTTTTAAGCCGATGGGCCTCTGCCGAATTTGCGGCGGTTATCAGTATATTCATAGTTAATGAACAATCAAACCATCCTTCATTAAAACAGTACGGTCGCTCATATCCGCCAGATCCTGGTTATGGGTAACTATCACAAAGGTTTGGTTAAACTCATCACGCAGCTTTTTGAAAAGCTCGTGTAACTCAAGCGTGTTGGCCGAATCGAGGTTACCTGAAGGTTCATCAGCGAAAATAATAGATGGCTTGTTGATCAGCGCCCTGGCAACAGCTACCCTTTGCTGCTCACCGCCCGACAGTTCATTTGGCTTATGATTTAACCTTTCACCCAAACCTAATAATTGTAACAGTTCTATCGCCCTGTTTTCAGCCTCTTTGCGTGGCGTACCGGCAATAAATGCCGGGATGCATACATTTTCAATGGCATCGAACTCGCCCAATAAATGATGAAACTGGAATATAAATCCAATACGCTGGTTACGGAAAGCGCTTAAATTTTTATTGCTTAAGCCACTTACTTCCTGGTTATCAATAAAGATCTGCCCACTGTCGGGCCTGTCTAAAGTGCCCAGGATATTAAGCAGGGTGCTTTTCCCGGCTCCTGACGCTCCAACAATGGTTACAATTTCGCCCTTGCTGACTTCAAAGTCGACTCCCTTTAAAATTTGCAGCTGCCCGTATGATTTATGGATGTTTTTAGCTTTGAGCATGGGCGAATTTAGAGATTAGTGATTAGAGATTAGTGATTAGGTGAAAAAAAATTGATATTCGAGTCTGTTTGTTATCCTTTTTGCTCACTTTAAAGTAAAAAACTAGCTACTAATCTCAGTCCTCTAATCTCTATTTCCAAACTAAAACGTAGCTTTACGCCAAATTCTTCAAAACACATGAATATTCACGAATATCAAGGTAAAGCCATATTAAAAAGCTTTGGCGTTAGGGTTCAGGAGGGCATTGTTGCCGATACGGTTGAGCAGGCTGTTGAAGCTGCCCATAAAATGAAAGAAGAGTATGGATCGAGCTGGGTAGTTATAAAAGCCCAGATCCATGCCGGTGGCCGCGGAAAAGGTGGGGGTGTTAAATTAGCCAAGAATATTGACGAGGTAAAAGAAAAAGCAGCCAACATTTTAGGCATGCAGTTAATTACCCCACAAACAGGCCCCGAAGGTAAATTAGTTAGAAAAGTTTTGGTTGCCCAGGATGTTTATTATCCGGGAGAAAGTGAAACCAAAGAATTTTATATAAGCGTTTTGCTCGACAGGGCAAAAGGGCGCAACATCATTATGTATTCTACCGAAGGTGGAATGGATATTGAAGAAGTTGCACATTCAACTCCTGAGCGTATCCATAAAGAAGAGATTGATCCAAAGGTTGGTCTGCAGGGTTTCCAGGCACGTAAAATTGCCTTTAACCTTGGTCTTTCGGGCGATGCATTTAAGGATATGGTGAAATTTATCACTGCTTTATACAAGGCTTATGATGCTACCGATTCGTCGCAATTTGAAATTAACCCGGTTTTAAAAACATCGGATAATAAAATATTGGCTGTTGATGCAAAAGTGAACCTGGATGATAATGCTTTATTCCGCCACCCTGATTATGCAGCTTTACGCGATACCAACGAAGAAGACCCGATGGAAGTTGAAGCCAGCAAATCGAACCTTAACTTTGTAAAGCTCGACGGTAATGTTGGTTGTATGGTTAATGGCGCAGGTTTGGCAATGGCCACAATGGACATTATTAAAATTGCCGGTGGCGAGCCTGCTAACTTTTTGGATGTTGGCGGTACTGCCAATGCCGAAACTGTTAAAGCAGCCTTTAACATCATATTAAAAGACCCAAATGTAAAAGCTATCCTAATCAATATATTTGGTGGTATAGTTCGTTGCGACCGTGTGGCACAGGGTGTTATCGATGCTTATCATGAAATAGGCAATATCCCGGTTCCGATCATCGTTCGTTTACAGGGAACAAATGCTGTTGAAGCTAAAAAATTGATTGATGATTCGGGATTAAAAGTTTTCTCGGCTATATTGCTGAAAGAAGCGGCTGAACGCGTTAAGGAAGTGTTGGCGCTGTAGTAAGTCCATAGTCGATGGACCATAGACCATGGCTATCGGCTTTTTGAACTATTTAACAATACAAACTATGGACTATCGACTATGGTCTATGGACTTAAAAACATGTATATAATTAAAGTTAAAGGCGTTGCCAAAATACCTGATTACGTACAGTTAAGGGATGATAAGTTTACACTGCTGGCTTATTTCAGGGTTGACAGGCCTGACAAATCGTTAGATAAGGTGGGCTTGCATGACAAAACAGAATATATAATGAATATTATTAAGGATCTGCCTTTTGGACAGATCCTTAAATTAGAATTATAATCATTTGTCATTGGTCACTGGTTATTAGTGGTTATTTTGTAAATCAAACCGCCGAAACCAATGACTAATGACAACTGACTAATGACTAAAAAATATGATTGGAAATTCGATTATAAAGCTGAATAACGTTGATATCTTTCAGCAGTCGCATTTGGTATTGTCAAGTGTAAACCTGCATATTGACAAAGGCGACTTTGTTTGGCTTATCGGCCAAACCGGATCAGGGAAAAGCAGCTTGTTAAAAGTTATATACGGTGATTTGAATATTAATACCGGCGCTGGTTATGCCTGCGGGTATGATTTGAATACTATTAAAAGTAATGACATTCCTTTTTTACGTCGCAAACTGGGTATAGTTTTCCAGGATTTTCAATTATTAACTGATCGTTCTGTTGAAGCAAATCTGCAATTTGTAATGCGGGCCACAGGATGGACAGATAAAAAACTTATTGCCGACCGTGCGCTTGATGTTTTAGAAAAAGTAGGGCTTCGCTCTAAATTAAAAAAGATGCCTCACGAGCTTTCGGGCGGAGAACAACAACGTGTAGTAATTGCACGGGCATTGCTTAACGACCCCGAAATTATGCTGGCAGACGAACCAACAGGGAATCTTGACCCTGATACTTCGGAAGAAATTGTATTATTATTAAAACAGATCAGCCAATCGGGCACTGCTGTACTTATAGCCACACACGATTATCATATTATCCGCACTTTTCCTTCGCGCATTATCAAATGCGAAAACGGCAAGGTTTTGGAAGATGTGAAGATAGCCTGATTTCAGTTGACAGCTATTAGTTTGCAGTGAGCAGTAAAAAACTGCAAACCGTCAACCGTATACTGCAAATTTTAAAAAACTGCCAACTGCGCACTGCCAACTGCTAAGTATTCCGTTTCCAATAAATATTACTGACACGATGTCGCCTTTACACTAATGGCAGGATACTTGATTGGCACTATTAGCTATGAATTTTAACGACATGTTGAAGAAAAAAAAGAAAGAAGACCCAGATAACACTGAGGATATAAACGGTATGGTTAACGAACAGGAACAAGGTCAGCAAGCTGCGGAGGTTGAAAATGCACCTTCGGAAACAGATAAGCTGAAAGAAGAATTATCACTTGCAAATGATAAGTACCTGCGTTTATATGCTGAATTTGACAACTTCAGGAGGCGGACAATTAAAGAGCGTGAAGATGCCCGTAAAATGGAAGGCAAGGACATTATTGTTGCCCTGTTGCCTGTGCTGGATGATTTTGAACGTGCCTTAAGATCGATGGAAGATGCTACTGACGTTGCACCCGTTAAAGAAGGTGTGGTATTGATACAGAACAAGTTAAAAAATGCATTAACGCAAAAAGGGCTAAAGGAAATGGAAAGCATAGGCACCCCGTTTGACCCTGAATTGCAGGAAGCTATTACAAATATACCTGCCCCTACAGAAGAGTGGAAAGGCAAAGTGATTGATGAAATGGAAAAGGGCTACTTCCTTAATGATAAGGTTGTGCGTTTTGCCAAAGTAATAGTTGGAGCGTAAGTAATTAGTGAGTTAGTGAATTATTGAATTAGTGATTGATCTTAATTTCGTCGCTTGTTTATTAAATAATTCACCAAATCACTCACTAACTAAATAAATAAATATTGAAATAGGATTATTAAATTACGATTGGACTTTATTCACTCGATCACTAATTCAATAATTCAATAATTAAACCCCATGTCTAAAAGAGATTACTACGATGTATTAGGCGTAGCAAAAGGTGCCGATGCTGATGAGATTAAAAAGGCTTATCGCAAAATGGCCATTAAATATCACCCTGATAAAAACGAAGGTGATAAGGCTGCGGAAGATAAGTTTAAAGAAGCAGCAGAGGCATACGAGGTTTTAAGTAATCCTGAAAAACGCCAGCGGTATGACCAGTTTGGTCACGCAGCCAATGCGCACTCTGCCAATGGCGGCGGTTTTGGCGGCGGCGGTATGGACATGAACGACATATTCAGCCAGTTTGGTGATATTTTTGGCGGCGGCAGCCCGTTTGAAGGATTTTTTGGGGGCGGTGGCAGACAAGGCGGCGGTGGCCGTCGCGTGCAACGCGGCAGTAACCTGCGCATTAAAGTGCGATTAACGCTTGAAGAAATAGCTAATGGCGCCGAAAAGAAAATAAAAGTAAACAAACAAATAGCTTGTAAAACCTGCGATGGTACCGGCGCAAAAGACCGGGCATCGTTCCAAACCTGTAAAACATGCGGTGGATCGGGAGCGGTACGCAGGGTAACCAATACCATATTGGGCCAGATGCAAACTACCAGCACCTGCCCTACCTGTAATGGCGAAGGCTCAACCATACTGTCAAAATGTACTGTTTGTCATGGTGATGGGGTTGTGCGTGGCGAAGAAACCATCAGCATTAATATCCCGGCAGGCGTAAGCGAAGGCATGCAGCTAAGCATGAGTGGAAAAGGGAATGCCGCCCCACGCGGAGGTGTACCGGGAGACTTGATCATACTGATTGAAGAGATCCCTCACGAAACACTGAAACGCGATGGCAATAATGTTATATATGACCTGCATATCAATTTTGTTGACGCTGCCCTTGGCACAAGCGTTGAAGTACCTACTATTGATGGTAAGGTTAAAATAAAGGTAGACCCGGGAACACAGGGTGGTAAAATACTCCGCTTAAAAAGCAAGGGGGTACCCGAAGTAAACTCCTATCGTCGTGGCGATCAACTGGTGCATATTAATATATGGACGCCAAAGGCGCTTAGTCGTGAAGAACGCGAGCTGCTGGAAAAACTACAAAGCTCGCCCAACTTTAAACCGAATCCGGGCAAAAACGAGAAAAGCTTTTTTGAGCGGATGAAGGAATATTTTGAGTAGAAGGTAGTCCGAAAGTCGGTAAGACCGAAAGTCCGGAAGATATATAAAGGAAGCCCAAGTTTTAGAATTTGGGCTTTTTCGTTTAAATAGCTTTTGTTTATACGGTTAATTGCTTTTAGTAACTATCTTTTTTACAGGTTGATGCATTATTAGTAAATTAATTAAATCCTGCACCGCTTTATAATAAGTTTTTTCAACAAGGTACGCTTGCCTGGTTCCTTTATCATTCCAGGTATTACTGCCGTCTGGTGCTACTTTTATTTCTCCATAATGGAGACTGTAATATGGTGCATATCCGCGGATAGCGACCAATACGGCGGTTTCATCCCAGCTTTTTCTTCCGGCAGAATCTTCTTTAGCCATAGGAATTGAGATATGAAAGACATCTTTTACAGGGGAATTTTTTATCGCAGTGTTATTTATCAATTGCAGCCCTACCTTTATTTTCTCCCCTATCTCAAACCCGCTGAATATAATTGAGGTTGGCCAGTTTGCAAAAACGTTTTTTGAGGCCAGAGCATCTTTCATTACATTAAATTCAAATCCCGAAGGAAACTTGCCAGCCATGCATACCAATGATTTTACTTTCTTTTTAAGGAGTTCCACTCCCGTCAATGAAGAATATTCATCGGCTTTAGCATTCAATAAATTAGATAAGTTGGTTAAAAATCCTATAGTAACAATGGTTACGCTATGATCGGGTTGCGATGCCAATATTCTACGGTAAAGTTTTACTGCATCTTCGGCATCGTTGTTTGTTTTTATTTGGTGAGGATATTTTGCCAGTAAAGTATCTGTCCAATGCTGCCAGTCGCGCAAAGTTAATGCCTCACCTTTTGGAATGCCGACGGGTATGCCGGGGCGATTAAAATATGTGTTGAATATATTCAAAATTCCTGCCACACCTTCGTACTTTGTACTGGCTATAGTAGCTAAAATTTTGGCTTCGCCTTTATCAGCAAGTGCGTGCAAAATAGTGATTGCGCCCACATCATCATAATCAGGGCCCATATCGCTGTCGAAAATAATTGCCACAGGTTTAACGGGGTTTTGTGCAGATGCATTTATCGCGAAGCAAAAAAACGCCAGGAGGATTATGTTTTTAATCGACATTAATTCAGTTGATTAAGTTAGATTGGGTTGATTAGGTTTAATATAACTCATTGTTAAAGGTATTAACTATTACCATTCAACACAATAGTAAATAAGACACAAAGTATCGCCTATAAAAATTTTAACCTCTACCCGCTACTGCTTAATCCAACCAATCAACTCAATCTAACTTAATCAACCTAAACTATGTAACATTTTTAAAAATCCCGTATCTTAAACTAAAATCTATTAACCTTAGCAATTTATAACTTATGTTAAGTATTCGCAATATTGTAAAACAATACGCCGGTCACAGGGCGTTGAGCGATGTAAGTTTAGAAGTTAAAAGCGGGGACATCTTCGGTCTTTTAGGACCGAACGGCGCCGGCAAAACTTCGCTTATCCGCATCATTAATCAAATTACCGCACCCGACAGTGGTGAGGTCTTTTTTAATGGTGAGAAGCTCAATCAATCACATATTAACCGCATTGGTTATCTGCCGGAAGAACGCGGTCTCTATAAAAAAATGGAGATCGGCGAGCAGATGATCTACCTGGCCAGGTTAAAAGGCCTGAGCCGTGTAGAAGCGGAAAAACGCTTAAAAGTATGGTTCGCCAAGCTGGATATGGAAAGCTGGTGGAAGAAGAAAATTGAGGAACTCTCCAAAGGGATGCAGCAAAAAGCACAGTTTGTAGCTACCGTATTACATGAACCCGACCTGATCATCCTGGATGAACCTTTTAGCGGGTTCGACCCGGTAAATGCCGAAATAATAAAGAACGAGATACTGGAGTTGAACCGCAAGGGCGCTACCATCCTGTTCTCAACCCACCGTATGGAATCGGTTGAGGAACTTTGCGATTCTATTGCTTTGATTAATAAATCGCATAAGATACTGGATGGGGAAGTTAAAAGCATTCGTAACTCTTACCGCAACGCAACCTACCTGGTTGAATATAATGGTACCCAGTTAAACTTTGATGGCACCCAACCTTTTGATGTGATAGAAGAGAAGGCCGGCAGTGATAATGATCATACTATTAGAATAAAGCTTAACGACCCTAACACATCAAACGATGTGCTGCAATACCTGATTCCTAAAACACGCATTAATATGCTGCAGGAAGTGATCCCAAGTATGAACGAAATTTTTATTGAACAAGTAAATTTAATCCGCTAAGCCATGAACAAAGTTTTATTAATAATTCAACGTGAATATGTAACCCGGGTTAGGAAAAAATCATTTATTGTAATGACCTTGCTTGTACCAGCATTATTTGCTGCCATGTATGCCGTAATCAGCATTATTGCCAATGATAAGGATCAAACAAAGCATACGGTAAGTGTGATAGATAATAGTGGTATTTTTAAAGGGAAATTCCAGGATGAGAAATTTGTAAAATATACTTATCCCGATAAATCTTTATTAAATGTTAAAGCAGATTTAAAAAGCGATGATGATTTAGTATTAAATATCCCTGCTAAAATAACTGATACAGCAGTATTATATGCAAGAAAAAAAACAACGCTTGCATTAGCAGACAACGTGCAGAGGCAGATGAATGATATTGCGTCCGGGATCAGTTTAGTAAAAGCCGGAATTGACACTGCCCGCCTGCACCGGATAAAATCAAACATCATCATCAAGTCAAGCGAGATTACTGCTACAGGTGAAAAAAGCACGAGTATTGGTGCTACTTATGCGCTGAGCTTTGCCGGTGCCATTCTTATATATATGTCTTTATTTATATATGGGGCACAAGTTATGCGTGGGGTTATTGAGGAGAAAACAAGCAGAATAATTGAAGTGATCGTGTCTTCAGTAAAGCCTTTTCAGCTAATGATGGGTAAAATAGTTGGTGTCGGATTAGTAGGTCTTACACAATTTGTTTTATGGATCGGGTTATCTGCTGCTATAAGTTATTTTGTAGGCCACAACTCGTCCACACAAAGTCCTGTATATGTATTTGTGCATAACCTGGGATCGGACGCTGGTTATGAAATTGGCTGTTTCATTTTTTACTGGATAGCCGGATTCTTATTTTATAGTGCACTTTTTGCAGCGGTTGGTTCTGCTGTTGATAGTGAAACAGAAACACAACAATTTATGTTTCCTATTACTTTGCCGTTATTATTTACCTACATATTATCGGTATCATACCTGTTTCAGGCTCCTGATAGCCCGCTGGCAGTATGGTTATCCATAATCCCCTTATCAGCTCCTGTAGCAATGATGGTGCGCATCCCATTCCATGTTCCAGGTTGGCAATTAGGTTTATCAATGGTTTTAATGGTCATTGGCTTTATCTTTACAACCTATGTAGCTGCGCGCATTTACCGTGTTGGTATATTAATGTATGGGAAAAAGACAAGCTTTAAGGAACTGGCCAAATGGTTCTTTTATAAAGAGTAAGCTTGAATGTCGGAATTCGGATGTTCGATTTCGGAATTAAAAATTCAAATGATAAGATTATAAAATCCCTTAAATACTAAACAATTTAAGGGATTTTATATTTTAGATGCATGAATAAGCCCGTAGCTGTACTGGATCTTGGCACTAACACTTTTCACCTGCTGATAGTTGAAGGTAATGCTGCAGAATATACTGAAATTGTACATGAACAGGATGCTGTTAAACTTGGCGAAGGCGGTATTAATAAAGGCTTTATACAACCAGCAGCATTTGAGCGGGGCATTAAAAGTATGCGACGATACCATCAACTTATTTTAGATAATAATGTACGGCAGGTTAGAGCCATTGCAACATCGGCTTTGAGAAGCGCAGCAAACGGACAGGATTTCATTAATGAGGTTAAAGCCCAAACGGGAATTGAGATTGAAATTATTGACGGAACTGCAGAAGCGGCTTATATTTATAAGGGGGTTAAAGCAGGTAATAGTTTATCTGCTCAAAACAGCCTGATAATTGATATTGGCGGAGGCAGCGTTGAATTTATTATTTGCAATGAAGACGATATAAAATGGAAGCAAAGTTTTGAAATTGGTGCAGCCCGCCTGATGGATAAATTTCATCGTACAGACCCCATTCCGCCTGAATCGATCACCGCATTAAACCTTTATCTGGAGGATACTTTAAAAGAGCTGTTTAGTGCTGCATCAACATATACTATTGAATGTATAACGGGTTCATCAGGGGTGTTTGAATCTTATGCTGCTATTATTGAAACAAGTAAGGGGTATTCCTTTGATCTCAAAAAAACAAAGCGGTATGATTTTGAAAAAGAGGAACTTTTAGCCATACTTGAAATGCTCATCCTTTCATCGCACCAGCAGCGTTTAAGTAACAAAGATATCATCCCGGTTAGGGTTGATATGATTGTTACTGCGTCGTTATTAACACGGTTTATTATTGAAAAGTTAAAGGTTGATAAAATAGCCATGTCGACCAATTCGCTGAAAGAGGGTGTGTTGGCAGATATGATGAATTAACGGCCAAATTGTGGCAAATAAATGCATGTTGAAATACCTATCACCAAAACCATTACCGCACTTAACACCCACATCCAGGTTTTCATACCTTTAGAAGTTATCGCTACAATCACACAAACAAAAACATGGATCACTAAAAATAAAGCATCGAATAAGTAGCCTGCGCCGTCACCTATCCTGGTGAATAAAGTATAAATAACGAGTGCAAGCATATTGTAGCCAACTATATTAAAGTGGTTATTTGTACTCTCCGGCTGGTTGTTTTCAGGAAGTTGATTGCCTCCGTCTGTTGAATGTTCTTCCATTATACTGTAATTTCGTTTCTTAACTGCTTTAAGTATTCAATTTTATCATCCCGGTAAAAAATATTCATGGTTTCGAACGGAATGATCTGCAGATCTTTATTCACAATGTGTACGCATGATTTTTTTATCGCCCTTACATCAAAATTCTGCGCATCAATAAATTGCATAATTATCACCCTGAAAAGGTTATCGTAACTTAAGTTAGGTGCGTCAATATCAGGCAGGCAGCACATGATCGACTTTAAGTGCTCGCCTGCTTTATCTACAGAATTACCAGTGCTGAACATATTAAGCAGGTGCATTTTCAATTTTTCATCCTGCTCGTAAACAATCGTATTTTTTGAATTATCCAGCAGGTCGTCTGGGTTTATCATACGGGTAAGAGGAAAAACCTGGCCGCCTAATTTTAAAGCGTAGCCCATAACCAAAGCATCCGGGTTACAGGGAACCGGGATAAGGTCGTTTTTGTTAAACACATCAGTTTGCTCCAATATAGCCGAACGCACTTGCGTTAAAGTATAACGATCTGTTGACGGATTAAAATTATCCAGCCTCCCGGCCTGTTGAGTTGGCTGGAAAGTTACCCCCCTAACGCATGGCTGCTGCAGTGCGTATTCGATTATTTTACCGATCTCATCTGTATTTAGTCCCTTTTGCAGGGTAACTACCAACGTGGTTGAAAGATTATATTTATTAAGGTTTTCCAAAGCCTTGCGCCGCACCTCCCTCAGGTCTTCGCCGCGTAATTGCTCCAGGGCTTCCTTTTTAAAGGAATCAAATTGCAGGTAAATTTCAAAATCGGGCATATAAGTAGCAAGTCGCTGTACAAAAGCTTCGTCTTTGGCTATCCTTATGCCATTTGTGTTAAGCATCAGGTGCTTAATAGGTTTTGTTTTAGCAATATCAAGTATCTCAAAAAACTGCGGGTGAACAGTAGGCTCTCCCCCACTAATTTGTACAACATCAGGCTGGCCTTCATTTTCAACTATTACATCCAGCATCTGTTCAATCTCAACCAGTGTACGGTGCCGGCCATAGGTTGGCGATGACATGGCATAACAAGTTGGGCAGCTTAAATTGCACCTGTCGGTAACCTCAACAACAGTGAGGCATGAATGCTGTTCATGATCCTGGCATAAACCACAATCGTATGGGCAGCCAAAATGTGTCTTTGAATTAAACTTAAGTGGCATTTCGCTTCGCTTTGCATAGTTGCGGCAGTTTTTATAATATTCAATATCTGTAGCTATTAAAACCTTTTCAAAACCGTGATGCCTGCAGGTTTTTAGCATGTAAACTTTATCGTCCTCAAAAACTATCTTAGCATCAACCCTTCTTAAGCAGATTGAACAGATACTCAGGGTAAAATCATAATATATATACGGACGCTCAGGCATAAGATTTTATCAGTTTTGAAGGATAAACAAATACTTTATAATAATACAAAATACCTGCAATACAAGCTAATTGAATTACCGACAAACCAAAACTAAAAAAGTAATCGGGTTTAATAAACTCTATCGCAAAACGGAATATTAGGTATGAAGAAAGAAAGATTTTAAACTTAGCGCCATCAGCAAACCGGCATTTTTTTTCTATTACTTTTAGTGAGATCCATAATAGTACCCAAAATACAATCTCGTATAAATTGGTAGGGTGCCGGCGAACCCCATCGCCAAAATCAATAGCCCATGGTAAATTTGAAGCTATGCCGTAAGTGCCATCTTCCAGTCCGGCTAAAAAACAACCTATCCGGCCAATTATCATTGCCAGTATTAATGGATAAACCATCATATCTCCGGATGATATAGTTACCCCTATTTTCTTTTTTGTAAGCTCTACTCCTAATAATCCACCAAGCATCCCACCAACAATAGTTTTATTACCCATTAAATAGGTAAGGTTAAAATGCGGCAATAACGATGGGTTTTCAAGCACGCCCACCAAATGTGAGCCTACTAATGCGCCAATAGCAGCCCCGATAAATATAATCAGCCTGTTTTCTGAGCTGATCAGGTCGTTATTATGCTTTCTTAAATAAGTATAATACCTGTAACCAACAAAATATGCCAGGGTTTCACAAATAAAGTGAACTGGCAAAAACGATTTACCCAGGGGAATATTTACCGGAAAGTGCACTAATTCTTTTTTTGAAATATAGTGAGCTTTTATTACAGTTAAAACCTTTGTATAATTTAAAAAGCAAAATAATATTCATCAGCATAGCCCTCCGGAAATGCTTACTTAAATATTTTACGGACAGGCCTGCGAATGTATTTATAATATACGCGCTTGAAAAACGGGCGCCTAACAACAACTACTTCGCCTAATAACATAGGCGCCTCTACAAGTTTTACCTGGAAATTTGTATCCTGCCCTACATTCACATTAATACTTTTGCTAACAAACCCTACGTAAGTGATGTTCAGCTGCGTGGTGTAGAAGGGTATTTGCAATTTAAAATCGCCATTATTATCTGTCATTGTGCCTACCGTACTTAATGGTACCTTTATAGCTACACCAGGCAATACTTCATTACGCTTGTCGGTAATATGGCCGGTTATTACCCTGTATCGAAGCGAATCTGGCATAGCTACTTTTCCTACTATAATATTTCCAGGTATAGGTTCTTTGCATCCGGTTTGTCCCGTAGTTTGATTGGTGCTCGTTTTTGTTTGCGCATCAGCTTTTAAAAATATAGTAGAACCCAACAAACCCATCGCCATAACCCACCCTTTCCAACCGCCAGCATTTTGTAAATCTTCGTTATAAAGTTTTTGATTGACTCCGGTTAGCTGTTGCTCGCCAAACCTTCCGCAAACATGGTTTTTGACAGACAGGTAATTAATAATTTCATCGTTGCTCATGTTTGTAAAATCGACAACTGTTTTGCTACAGCTTTGGCAGTGGCGGCCATTGTCTGCAGGTGTCATTTGCTGCCATGATTGGTGGCAAGTTTCCGGGATGCTGATGTTTTTAAGATGCGTCATAATAGTTGTTTTATTACATGATGCATTTCTCTACAGATTTCCATAACTGAATTGAAAAAAACCTCTTCCGTTAAAAGTATCATAGTATTCATGATACAAATTGAAGATTTTGAGGCATCGTTTGTATATTGCATTCCACAACAACTGACCACATGAAACTTAAATTTATTGGCATAGCCATCCTTTTAACGTTGACTATTTCTGCCCAGGCGCAAAGAAAGCGCAGGACAAACACAAACGACACGGTAACATCCAACTATCAACCATCTGAAGCATTTTCACCTTTGTATTATAGCGAAAAAGGCAATGAAATGCATTCGGCAAATGGCGAACCCGGGCCCAAATACTGGCAAAACCGGGTAGACTATGTAATTAGTGCCGAGATTGATACTGTGAGCAAGACGCTTACTGCTACCGAAAAACTAAATTATACCAATAACAGCCCCGATGCCTTGCAATATTTATGGCTGCAAATGGATCAGAATACCTACAAAAAAACTGCGCGTTCAAATTTCTCAACCCCATTTTCTCCAGGCCCAAATCAGCATACCAGCGGGTATGAGGTTGAATCGGTTTCGATCAATCATGGTGATGTGATTACCAAAGCGAATTTTATAATTACAGATACCCGTATGCAGATAAGATTGCCGAAGGCTATTACACCAAATGGAGGCAGCATTAGCCTGATCATTAAGTATAAATACACTATACCCGGAAATTTTGGCAACCGTACCGATTATGTAGACACTAAAAACGGAAAGATCTACGAAATAGCACAATGGTTTCCGCGGATGTGTGTTTATGATGATACACGCGGCTGGGATACCCTTCCGTTTTTAGGCAGTGGAGAGTTTTATCTGGAATATGGAGATATTGATTACCAGATTACTGTTCCTGCTGATATGATTGTTGCGGGTTCGGGCGAACTGTTGAACCCTAAAGATGTATTGACCAACCAGCAAATGAACAGGCTGAATGAGGCCCGCAACAGCGATAAAACTATAATGATAAGAACTGCTGCCGAGGTTACCAGCCCGGCATCACGGCCTGTAAATAAAGGCAAGCTAACCTGGCACTTTAAAATGCTGAACACCCGTGATGTAGCTTTTGGCGCATCAAAGGCCTATGTTTGGGATGCAGCAAGGGTTAATTTACCCGGAGGTAAAAAGTCGTTAGCTATGTCCGTTTACCCGGTTGAGAGTGAATGGGCAAGGGCAACAGAGTACCTGAAAAAATCTATAGAATATTTTTCCGAAAAATGGTTTGCCTATCCTTATCCTGTAGCTATTAATGAAGCCGGCATAGCAGGCGGCATGGAATACCCAGGAATTGTATTTGACGGCATTACTGATAAGGGTAGTGAACTTTACTGGATCACTGCCCACGAGATTGGCCACAACTGGTTCCCAATGATAGTTGGTAGCGATGAGCGCCGTTTTGGCTGGATGGACGAAGGCTTGAATACCTTTATTGATGTTTATGCTTCGGATGAATTTAATCATGGTGAATTTGCGCCAAAACGTGATGGCGAATATGCACCGGGCGGTGGTAATCCGGCGGATGAGATCATACCTATTATAACAGACCCTAATGCACCTACAATAATGACAGCGGCAGATGCAATTGCTGAAAAATATCGGCATCCGTTCACTTATTTTAAACCAGCATTCGGTTTGGTTTTGCTGCGCGAGCAAATTTTGGGCAAAGACAGATTTGATTATGCATTCAGAAATTACATCCATAAATGGGCCTACAAACATCCACAGCCGGATGACTTTTTCAGATCGATAGAAAATGGTGGCGGAGAAGATCTGTCGTGGTTCTGGAAAGGTTGGTTTTACAACAACTGGGCACTCGATATTGCCTTAATAGATGCTAAATACGCAAGCAAGGACCCTAAAAATGGAATTCAAATAACGGTTGCCAACAAAGAACAAATGGTAATGCCATTTACCGTAGAAGTTAAACTAAAGGATGGCAGCAAACAACGAACTTATTTCCCTGTTGAGACCTGGCTGCAAAACAAAACCCTAACTTTTACTATACCAACAACAACTGAAGTTGAAAGTGTTACTGTTGACCCTGATAATGCATTGCCGGATATCAACAGAAAGAATAATACGTTATCGGTAAAATAAAAATGGAATACCAGATTTACGAAGTTTTCAAAAACTTCGTAAATCTTTGGTTGAGTCTAGAGTTTTAGCAATTCTCTATATAGTTTTTCGGTAGGTAAACCTACCACGTTGGTATACGATCCGTTTATTCGTTCGATACCAATGAGGCCTATTCGTTCCTGAATGCCATAGGCACCGGCTTTGTCGAGTGGCTGGTATTTTTCTACATAGTTCCTGATCTCATCGTCCGTCAGCTTACCAAAATAAACTTCGGAAATATCGTAAAAGCTATGATATTGGTGTTTATATAACAAGCACACCCCTGTTATTACCCTGTGCATCCGCCCTGAAAGTAATTGCAGCATTTCAACAGCGTGACTGGTATTTTCTGGTTTGCCCAAAATGAGGTCGTCAACACAAACTATTGTATCGGCGGTTAGTACAATTTCGTCACTTACAGTTTCGTCAAAAGCACGGGCCTTTTTTTCGGCAATATAAACTGCAACTTCTTCGGGTGCTAGATTATCGGGATATGATTCATCTACCTCCTTAAGCACTATGCGAAACTCGAGATCCATAAGCCTTAATAGTTCCTGCCTGCGTGGAGATTTAGATGCGAGAATGATCTTTAAGGGGCTCATTATTTGGTCTATAGTCCATAGACCATGGTCCATGGTGATTATTGGTTTATACGAACTTGGCTATGGTCTATAGACCATCAACTATGGACTTCTTCACCTACCAGCTATAGGCTTCTTCGGTCATCCACTTATCTTGTATTTTTAATACTTTTTCAATTATATCGCGGGCACAACCCTTACCGCCCCGCATATGGCGAAACATATTTACTTACTGCCTTTATTTCCTGTACGGCATCGGCAGGGCAAACAGGCAAGCCTACATACTTCATCACTTCCAGGTCGGGGATGTCGTCGCCCATGTATATAACATTTTCCGGGCTGATGCTTTTTTCCTCGAGGTAAATTTTAAGCTTTTCAATTTTGGTATGGATGCCCATGTAAACATCTTTAATACCCAAGCTATTTAAACGATGAAGGGCACTTTTTGAGCGGCTTCCTGAAACTGAGCAAACATTATAGCCACATTTTACAGCCAGCTG
>JABDFZ010000020.1 GCA_013286325.1 Bacteroidota bacterium
TGTCAAAATCAGTCATAGCGCCCCTTGTATCACCTAAGCCACCCATTGCTGTGCCCCGGGCCACCAGGAATTTTCCGTTCTTGGTGTATGGAGTAACAATTTTATTAAACAGTAATAACGCTTCGGAATATTGCCTTTCATCAATCAATATTTTACCAAGCCTTAAGTAAGCCTGCTGATTTTTTGGATCGAGTTCTATCTGACGTTTAAAATCTTTTATAGCGCCATCGCGGTCGCCCATTCTGCTTTTTGCCAAACCGCGGTTTAAATAAGCATCAGCATTTCCGGGATACATGTCAATAGCTTTGGTGAAATCGGCAATGGCGCCGTTATAATCAACCAGCATTATTTTTATTTCTCCGCGCCCAAAATAGGCATCCGTGTTTTTTGGGTTGGCGCTGATAGCCGAATTGTAATCTGCCAGGGCGCCCGTTGTATCCTGTAATGCCCTTTTTGCCTTTGCACGGGTTATATAAGCATAACCATCCTGATTTTTTGTATAGCTAACTGCCTTATCGGCATCCTCTAATGCGCCTTTATAATCTTTTTGATCAATTTTCAGGTCAGCACGGTTTTGATAGGCTTCTGCTAAATAGCCGTTTAGTTCAATGGCCTTATTATAGTCTTCCATTGCAGCCTGCTTATTATCCATTTTACTCTCGGAGATCCCCCTGTATAAATAAAGCTCGGCATTTGACGGATCCTGGGTAATCGCTTTATTAAAATAGTCGATAGCGGCTTTATTATCGGAGCTGTTGCTGATGGCTTTTGCAAGATAATAATACAAGTTATGTATACCCGGATTCATGGCGCTTGCTTTTTTATAATCTTCAATTGCGCCTTTATAATCCCTTAAATTCGTTTTTACGTTTCCACGATAAAACATGGCTTCCGCATTTCGCGGATTCATCCTCAAAGTGGTATTATAGTCGGCTATTGCACCCTCATAATCAGCAATTGTACCTTTTGAGTTTGCCCTGTAGTAGTATACATCAGCATTATCAGGGTTTAGTCTAAGCGAGGTATTATAATCAAGTATTGCGCCTTTGTTGTCGCCTAAATTAGTTTTGGCAACACCCCTGTATTCAAATAACTCGGGGTTGTTTGGCGTAATTTCAATGGCTCTGGTAAAATCTTCAACTGCTCCTGCATAATCAGACGAGTTCACTTTAGCATTAGCGCGGTAGTGATAAATATCTGCATTGCGTAAACCTAATTCAATCGCTTTGGTATAATCGGCAACTGCATTCGGGTACGATTTGATATTGCTGTTGGCATTTGCCCGATAGTAATATGCATTGGCATTACCTGGATCAAGCCCCACAACCTTGGTATAATCATCAACGGCAGCAGTATATTGGTTGCTGTTACTGTTTGCGTTACCGCGATATAAATAAGCTTTTACGTTATTGGCATTAAGCTCAATTGCTTTTGTAAAATCAGCAATTGCAGCTTTATAGTTTTTTTGTGCCGATTGCTCATTACCCAATCTTGTATATTCGTCAGAAGTTTGGGCAAACGCGAGAAATGGAATAAATGAAATTATAACTAAAAGTCTTTTCATAATTATGTTATCACAAAACAGGCAATAAATAAGCCAAATATTAGTAATGATTTAAACCGGATGATAATACGTTTTCCTAAAAAGCCATTTTAATGCCCCAAGATAGTGAAAACTGGTAAATATTAAACTTGAAGGCAAAAAATGAGTCTATTGTGCAATTTTTGCCCCTAAAAGCATCCGGTGGTGTAATACGCAAACGCGCTGCAAATTGTTATAATTTAGAAAGTAGGGGATTAGTTTCTCATTTTGGGGAGTAATAATCCCTTGTGCCTGGTTGAATGATTTAGGCAAATTCATTGTAATTGCCTTAATTTACCTTTTCAAAACCACAATTATGTCCAAGTATTTTGTCGATCCTAACATAGCCAAAGCCAAAACCATTAACGCCGATTTTTATACTAATGCAGAAGTATTTGAGCAATGCAAAGAAAAAATATTTGCACCCTCATGGCAATTTATAGGCAGTGATGACCTGGTTAAAGAAAACGGAGATGTGTACCCTTTTACTTTACTTGAAAACTACCTGGACGAACCATTATTGTTAACAAAAGACAAAATCGGGAATATTAATTTATTATCAAACGTTTGTACGCATAGGGGTAACCCGGTTGCTGATAAAGCATGTAAGCTGAATAGTCTAAAATGCCGGTATCATGGCCGTATGTTTGGTCTCGATGGGAAATTTATTTCGATGCCTGAGTTTAAGGAAGTTGAAAACTTTCCAACCGAGGATGATAACCTGGCAAAACCCGATCTTTTTAAATGGGACAAATGGCTGTTTACGTCTCTAAACAACCAATACCAATCTGAACTCTTTTTCAGGGACATGATGGAACGTGTAAGCTGGATGCCTTTAGAAGAGTTTAAGTTAGATCCAGCACTTTCCCGCACATTTAATGTGAAGGCAAACTGGGCATTGTATTGTGAAAATTACCTGGAAGGTTTTCATATCCCATTTGTGCATGCCGGTTTAAACTCGGTTATTGATTTTGGTGAATATGCTACTGAACTTTTCTTTCCATATTCAAGCCTACAGCTGGGTTTAGCCAAAAGGAACGAGGATTGTTTTGATCTCCCAATCTCGTCGCCCGATTATGGTAAACATGTCGCCGCCTATTACTTCTGGGTGTTTCCGAATATGATGTTTAACTTTTATCCATGGGGGCTTTCTGTAAATGTAGTTGAGCCGGTTGCTGTGGGCGAATGCAGGGTGTTATTTTACTCTTATGTATGGGATGCTTCCAAACTAAATAAAGGGGCAGGAGCAGGCCTTGATAAAGTAGAAATGGAAGATGAGGAAATTGTGGAGAATGTTCAGCGCGGTGTTCGGTCTAGGTATTATAAGCATGGCCGTTATTCAGTAACAAGGGAACAGGGGACGCACCACTTCCACTGCATCCTTTCCGAATTTATGAACAAGTAATTGTGTAAATAGCGATAATGTTATATCAAGCACAGATTGACCATAGTCTGGTTTGGGAAGGGTGAAAGTGGCCCAGGTAACAAAAAAGTGGGTTTACATTGGGTTTACACTTTTCAATGTTAACCCATGTTTAAATATTTGCTAATCAATTACTTAGGGTTATTTACTTTAAAAAACATAGTTTACACTTTTTGTATAAATCATTGTTAAATAGAGCAAATAATTCCACAACAAAAACAAGCCATTGGTGTTATTTTAAGCGATTGTTATCATAGTGTAATATTGTCAAACAAATTATATGTTTAAACATCTATTATCTACCTTTGATATCAAATAAAACAATCTAAAAAAACAAGATCATGGCAACAATAACAAAATGGGCAATAGACCCAATGCACTCAGAGGTTCAGTTTAAAGTTAAACACCTTGTTATATCTACAGTAAGCGGTTTTTTCAAAAGCTTTGAAGGAACATTAGAAACCGAAAACGACGATTTTGAAGATGCTGCAATTTCTTTCGCTTTAAACATCGACAGTATTGATACCAATCAAACACAAAGGGACGAGCACTTAAAGTCTGCTGAATTTTTTGATGCTGCTCAATACCCGCAAATAACTTTTAAATCAACCTCGTTCAAAAAAACAGACGATGAAGAATATGAGCTGATTGGCGACCTTACTATAAAGAATGTTACCAAACAGGTTAAATTAAATGCTGAATTTGGTGGTTCGACTGCTGATTTTTACGGAAACACAAAGGCAGGCTTTGAAGTTACAGGTAAAGTTAACCGTAAAGATTTCGGGTTAACTTACGATGGCGTAACAGAAGCAGGTTCAATTGTTTTAGGAGAAGATATTAAGCTGTTAATAAACATCCAGCTTTCAAAACAAGCATAATTAAGGTTAATCTTTAAGAAAGCCATTTGTTAACACGAATGGCTTTTTTGTTTTACAACCTTTTAGAGGGTATATTTGCAATACATCATGCTTATAAAAATCTATCCTGAAAACCCTAACCCTAAAGCTATTGAGCAGGTTGTGGAAGTACTACGTAAAGGCGGCCTTATTATTTATCCTACTGATACCGTGTATGGTATGGGCTGCGATATAACCAATCATAAAGCTATTGAAGCTATCTGCAGGATCAGGAACATCAAACCTGAAAAGGCTAATTTCTCTTTTATTTGTTATGATTTGAGCCATATATCGGATTATATAAAACCGATTGATAACACCACATTCAGGGTACTAAAAAAAGCATTGCCAGGGCCATTCACTTTTATTTTTAATGCCAATCATAATGTTCCCAGGCTGCTGAGTTCCAACAAAAAAACGGTTGGTATCAGGGTGCCGGATAATGATATAGCCCGCGAAATTGTTAAAATGCTCGGAAACCCTATCCTTTCAACCTCAATAAAGGATGATGACGAGATCATAGAATACTCAACAGACCCGGAATTGATCCATGAGAAGTATGAAGATCTTGTAGACCTTGTAATTGATGGCGGCTACGGAGAAAATATTCCATCCACAGTTGTTGATTGTACCCAGGGTGATTTTGAAGTTATCCGTGAGGGTAAAGGGGAGTTGGAGTTGTATCTTTAAGGCCTAATCCCCTTCACAAACCCATCAATCTTCTCCATATATCCCTCAGTACCCAACAGCTTGACAAATGCACTGCCCACAATTGCTCCGGCGGCATATTCGCAGGCTTTGGTAAATGTTTTATTATCTGAGATGCCAAAACCAATAATTGCCGGGTTTTTTAACCGCATAGCTTTAATACGCTTATAATAATCTTCAATATTTATTGATACCTGTAAATTACCACCCGTGATTGATGATGATGATAACAAATAAATAAAACTGTTGCTGAGTTCGTCGATTTTACGGATCCGATCTTCGGAAGTTTGAGGAGTAACTAAAAATATATTGCTGAGATTATTGGCTTGAAAATGATCTGCATACAGGGTTTCGTACTCATACATTGGCAGGTCAGGCACAATAACACCATCAACGCCAACCTCTGCTGCTTTTTTGCAAAAGCGTTCAACACCATATTGTATCATTGGATTAACATAGCCCATTAATAATATGGGTATTGTTACACGTTTACGCAGATCGGCCAATTGCTCAAACAGCAAATTAAGGTTCATCCCGCTTTCCAAAGCCTTTTCTGAGCTGTGCTGAATAGTTGGCCCATCGGCAACCGGATCGGAGTAAGGGAAGCCAATTTCCAAAAAATCAACCCCTGTTTTTTCCAAAGCCTCCGCAATATCAAGGGTAGTGTTCAGCCCGGGATATCCGGCAGTATAATAGATGGACAGTAAGTTGTCCTTTTTTATATTGAAAAGTTGATTTAAACGGTTCATTCTTTAGTCGATAGTCCATGGTCGATAGTCCATGGTAATGAAATTTATAAAATTAGCTATGGTCTATGGTCCATCGACCATGAACTCTCATCAGTATCCAAAATATTTAATATATGTATCCAGATCTTTATCTCCACGGCCTGAAATGCAGATAACTATGTTATCATCCTTGGCAAACTTCATTTTTTCCAATTGCGCAAGGGCATGTGCTGTTTCAATAGCCGGGATAATGCCTTCCAACTGGCAGCAAAGCAAGCCTGCCTGTAAAGCTTCATCATCAGTAACGCTTACGTACTGCGCCCGGTTTATTTTATACAGGTGTGCATGTTGAGGGCCAATGCCGGGGTAATCAAGGCCTGCCGATATGGAATAAGGTTCAACAACCTGCCCGTCGTCAGTCTGCATCAATATGGTACGGCTACCATGCAAAACGCCCTCGCGGCCCAGAAAAGTTGTTGCCGCCGAATGGCCGCTGTCGACCCCCTTGCCTGCAGCTTCAACAGCTACCAGTTTTACAGTTTCATCATCTAAAAAATGATAGAACATGCCCATTGCGTTGCTGCCGCCACCAACACAGGCCATTACATATTCGGGTAATTCTTTCCCTGTGTGTTCCAGCAGCTGTTTTTTTGTTTCCAACGAGATAATAGACTGAAACCTTGCCACCATATCCGGATAGGGGTAAGGACCAACAACAGAACCGATGATATAATGGGTATCAACCGGGTTGCCAATCCAATCGCGGAGCGCTTCATTAGTTGCATCCTTTAGTGTTTTACTGCCTGATGTTGCCGGAACAACCTTTGCACCAAGCATTTTCATGCGCGATACATTTGGCGCTTGCCTGGCCATATCAATTTCGCCCATATAAACCACACATTCAATCCCCATAAGGGCACAAACGGTAGCTGTTGCAACACCATGCTGCCCGGCGCCTGTTTCGGCAATAATGCGTTTTTTACCAAGTCTTTTTGCTAAAAGGATCTGCCCAATGGCATTGTTGATCTTGTGCGAACCGGTGTGGTTCAGGTCTTCCCTTTTAAAGAATATGTTAGCGCCATATTTTTCCGAGTACCTTTTAGCATGATACAAAGGAGACGGCCTGCCCACATAATCTTTTAAAAGCTGTTCAAACTCTGCCTTAAATGCATCATCATTAATGATGGTTAAATATCGCTGGCGTAACTCCTCCACATTAGGATACAACATTTCGGGAATGTAAGCCCCTCCGAAATCACCATAATACCCTTGTTCATTAACTCCGTATTTCATTTGTATATGCTTTGTTTAATGATGTCGAATGCTTTTTCTAATTTTTCAATGTCCTTTAATCCCGGAGAAACTTCAAACTTGCTGTTCAGGTCAACTCCATAAAATTGTGGGTGATCAATATCCTTTATCTCATTTAAATTATCCAGACTTAACCCTCCGCTTAAAAAAAACGGGATCTCCAGCTCATATTTGTTAAGGATATTCCAGTCGAATGAAATGCCGGAACCACCATGTGCCGCTGTTTTGGTATCAAACAAAAACAGATCGGCTTTATTTTTATACTTATTCAGCTGTTTAAAATCAAAATCATTATTTACTCCCAATGCTTTAATCACTATTGCTTTATCCCTTAATGAATTACAAAACGCAGGGGTTTCATCTCCGTGCAGCTGTATAAAATCAAAATTATATTTGTCAACCAGCATGTTGATTGTTTCGAGGCTTTCGTTCACAAAAACTGCCGTTTTGTTTATAACAGACGGAATTGCTGCAAGCGTTTCAATATCCAGTTCGTCAACAAACCGCGGAGAAGGGCCATAAAATATAAACCCCATATAATCAGGATTTAAAGCCGAAACGGCTTTTATATTTTCAGGATCTCTTAACCCGCAAACTTTTATTTTCATATCAGTTAGCTACTAAGGTTTTAAAGCTTTTCAAAGCCTTTTTACTGATCAGGGATTCTTCAGCCTCATAAAAGCAATCGGCAAAGCTCTTTTCGCTGTTAATTGTTTTAATAGCCAGTGCAGCATTACATAATACTACATTATTCTGTGCGTTAGTTGCCTCGTTATTAAGCACCTTATTAAATATGCCTGCCGATTCACCCACAGTACTTCCGCCTAAAATATCTTTAGGGTCCAGTTTTTCAAAACCAAGGGCCTCGATGCTGTTGATCTTTTCACCATCACCAGAGAATGTTTTAAAATCGCAGGTCAATGACACTTCATCATAACCTTCCAATGCGTTTACAATTGTATATTTTGTATCCGATTTTTGATATAGGTAAGCATATACTCTTGCCAACTCCAGGTTAAATACGCCTACCAACTGGTTTTTGGGTTTTGCAGGATTAACCAAAGGGCCAAGCATGTTAAAAAAGGTTTTTACACCAAGCTCACGGCGTATGGGGGCAACGGTTTTCATGGCAGGATGGAAAAGCGGTGCGTGCAGAAAACAAATATTGGCATTATCAATATCTGTTTTTAGTTTACCGGTATCATTTGTAAATGTGCAGCCTAAAAATTCCATCACATTTGATGAACCACAACCCGACGAGACGCCATAATTACCGTGTTTAGCCACTTTATAACCCGCCCCGGCAACAACAAATGAAGCAAGGGTAGATATATTAAAAGTATCCTTGCCATCGCCGCCAGTACCGCAAAGGTCAATAATCTGATCGGTTTGCAAATCTATCGGCAGGCAAAGCTCCAGCATGGCATCGCGGAAACCTTCAAGTTCATTAACGGTGATACTACGCATGCAATAAGCCGTCATAAAAGCAGCCATTTGCGAATTGTTATATTTCCCCTGTGCAATAGCCGTCAAAATTTCTTTTGATTGCTCGCGGGTAAAAGTTTTATGTTCAAAAAGGTGATTAAGTATCTTCTTCATAAGCCCCTAACCCCTACAGGGGGATTTTAATGGTTAATTTATTATTTACATCGTCGCCCCCTGCAAATTACTCCCCCTTTAGGGGGACGGGGGGCACAAAAAAAGGGTTGCCATATATGGCAACCCTTCTGAATATTTTGAAAAAACAAAAATGGAATTGCCTTACGATTACTCGTTAAGCCACCACCAATTGTTGTTTATTATTTTCATTGTTGTTTATGGCACAAATATGGAAATAGTTTTTCCTAAAAGCAAGCAGAATGATATTTTTACTGTTAAGTTGATTAATCGAGTGCTTGTTTAGGTTAAGTAGTTGTAATATTGTTTTAAATAACTGCCTGCATAACCCGATCAACCATTCGCTCAAACAACATACGCTACTCAGCCCATGATTAAAAACATACGAAAAATAAACCCAGAAGATGACCTTGGCTTTGGCCCTCAGCCGGTTATAAAGAATCAGCCATTAATGAATAAGGATGGTTCGCCCAATGTGCGGCGGATTGGTTTGCCATTTTATAATACTGCAAATAATTACCATACGCTGATCACTATGAGCTGGACGAAATTCTGGGCGATGGTTTTAAGCTGTTATTTAGTGGTCAATATCATATTTGCCTTTATCTATATGTCATTCGGCCCGAACAGCCTTGATGGCACTTCAGGCGATTCGCACTTCGCCCATTTTATGGATGCCTTGTTTTTCTCGGCACAAACCATATCAACAGTTGGTTATGGGCATATAAGCCCGAAAGGAATGGGAACAAACAGCGTTGCGGCACTGGAATCAATGCTGGGTTTGCTGGCATTTGCACTGGCTACAGGCTTGTTATACGGGCGTTTCTCAAGGCCATCGGCACAAATAATATTCAGTAAAAACGTATTGGTAGCTCCATACCGCGAAAAGGGTAGGGCAATAATGTTCAGATTGGCAAATTTACGCAGGAATATGCTGATAGACCTTGAAATAGAGATTGTATTTTCATACAATGACACGGTAGATGGTAAAGTTTTGCGCAGATTTTACCCCCTGGAAGTTGAACGCCGGAATGTAAGTTTACTTACCATAAACTGGACTGTGGTTCATCCGCTTGATGATAAAAGCCCGCTGGGAGATATGACAAAAGATGATCTGATCAGGTCGGAAGCAGGCTTTGCTGTTTTACTGAGGGCTTTTGATGATACCTTTTCGCAAACCGTTCACTCGCGCACACAATACCAGGCGCACGAAATTGTCTGGGGCGCAAAATTTAAACCTGCTTTTGACCGGGATGAAACCGGTAGAATTGTATTGGATTTGAGCAAGATAAGTGAGCATGAGCCTTTCGATCTGGAGAAAATAGGAGAGGATTAATAAAGAAGAATTATTTTCAATATTATCCAAAATCTGTTAAACCTTTTCTTAATTTTATTGTCTTTAACGACAGTTTATTATCAAATACAAATAAACTGTTATCGCCTGTCAATAAAATATTTACCCCATGAAAAAAGGATTATACCTAACACTTATAACACTGGCAATTTACACGCTTGCATCCTGTAATAAGGACAAGAAAGTAATACCTCAGGAACAAAATTCACCAAGATCTATAGGATTTCAAACATCAAGCGCGAAAAAGTTTTTAACTATAGCCCAGCTTGATACTGCGGTTTTACTTGGTAAACCGACAGATATGCTTGATATGGAGGTGACTTTATCAGCTCCACTCAATATACGGTCGACAGTATCTGCTACCATTGTTCCTGATAACACAGCGTTAAACGTCTTTAATGCCAATCAACTGAAAAATGCCTTTACAGCGCCTCAAGGATGGACTGGCCGCACTTATATCCCTTATCAGCAACTGCCCGCATCAGATTATACCTTGCAAAATGGAGGGAAAGTAACCATTAACCCTGGCCAGAAAAGCGTAACTGTGCGCGTTAGCTTTGCTGGTGATAAAATTGATTTTTATAATAAAAATATCTTTAAAGATGCTTTGAGCTTAAAACTTACCGGGGTAAATGGGGCAACATTAACAGACAGTTTAAGTGAGGCTTTGATAATAATAAAACCGCAAAGCGCTTACGCGGGAAATTACAAGGCCACGGGTACAGAGTCTTTTTCTACTGCTGGAGGCAATAATTTTAATACTTCTGAAAACCTTACTTCAGTTACGCCAAATACTGTATTAAAACAAAGTTTTGGAAGTTATAGCGGCTTTTGCTACCTTACAGTAAACCCCGATAATAGTGTAAGTATAAATTTTCTTAAAGGGGTAGAAGGGCCATTTTATGTTGACGGCCTGGATAATAATATTCTTTTTGCAACCGCTGATGCAGAGTCATATTCTCAATTTGGTGTTAACAAATATGATCCGGTTACTAAAACGTTTACACTGAATTATAAATATCAATATCCCAGCGTAACAGGAAGTTTTTCAGAAACACTAACCTTAAAATAAACTACTTCAACAACGAGTTTCGCTCCTTTGCTATTTTGTTAAAGACCAGCTTATCCAGCAGCTTAGGAAAGAATTTGCCAATTAATACCGTTAGTTTTCCTTCACCTGTCATTATTAAGGTTCTTTTACGGCTTTTAACACCGTCAGCAATAATTTTGGCCACCTCGTCGCTGGTCATCATTTTTTCTTCGTTTAAAGTGCTTTCCCGCTGTTGGTTACCTTCTTTATCTAAAGCAGTATTACGGATGTTTGATGCGGTAAAACCCGGGCATGCAGTTAATACATGAACGCCGGTCTTTAAATTTTCAATGCGTAATGCATCCAGAAAACCATTCATTGCAAACTTTGATGCCGAATAGCCTGTACGGCCTGGCAAGCCTTTATAACCAGCTATTGACGAAACACCTACAATGCTACCTTTTGTTTTTAAGATCTCGGGCAGTGCATACCTTGTACAATATACTGTACCCCAAAAGTTTACATCCATTACTGATTTTAAAACTTTAACATCGGTATCTTTGAACAGCGCCCGCATAGAAATACCTGCATTATTAATCAGAATGTCTATTTTTTCGAAGGTAACAAGAGCTTGCTTAATCAAAAGTTCGCAATCGGCCTCAACGGTTACATCGCATTGTACGGCAACTGCTTTTATTTTGTATTGCTGTTCAAGCTGCTGTGTTATAGTGCATAAATTAACAAAATGCCTTGCACCTAAAACAAGATTTGCACCACGTTTGGCAAATTCTGTAGCAAGTGATTTACCGATACCAGAAGAAGCACCGGTTATAATTACAATTTTATTGGTAAAATCCATAAATTGAGAAAGCTATACTTGTTGAAAAATGCCTTTCGATCATAGATCTATTATTCGTAACAAGTCAATTCTGTCGAAATGTTTTCTGTTTAATGTAGCACAAGGCAAATCATAAGAAATTGCTGTTGCTGCTATAAAAAGATCAGCGAGATCTATTTGTTTACTTTTAATCTTCAAGGCTGAGTTGATATTTACTGCTTCTTTTGCTGTTGCCCTATTAAAAGGTAGCACGTTGACATTGTCTAAAAAAGCCTCCCAAAATTCAAATTGTGCAGATGTTGCACCTGAATAAATTTCATATTCTGTTATGGCAGAAATGCAAAAGCTATATCCCTGATCAACTAATTTTATGAGTGCCGAATTAGGTTTGTTAGTTTTCCGGAAGTAGTCGATAAGGATAGAAGTATCCGCTAAAACTATTTTGTCCGCCATTTATTTATAGCAATTCTGGTTTTAGCAATCTCTTCTATCTGATCTTCGGAAAAAGTTGGACCTTTTAAAAGAAGAGTTTTAAAATCACTCACTTTGTTTGTAGATGTTGTTTGTTTTTCGATCTCAGCTTTAAGAATGGATAATTTCGTTTGCGGAAGACCCTTAACAATCTTCAGTAATTCATCAAACCCGATATCAACAATTGCTTGCATACACCAAATTTAACAAGATTTTATTAGACTTCAAATGGATAAGCAAAAATTGGATTATTTAACCTGATACGAAGAAGGGAACAGTTGAGGTATACCTTTAACTTTAAGCTCAGGCATTCTTATTAAATACTTTACAGCGAATGCAAACATAGCCCCATAAAAATATTTAATATAACTCCAGCTAAATTTTGTCAATAACTGGCTTTCAAAGTTAATGATATACGTTTTTGGGAAATAATAGTTTTTAAAACCTGCAAGCCTTATCCTGTACGACAGATCGATATCTGCTCCATACATAAAGAAACGCTCATCAAATAAACCCGCCTCATCCAAAGCAGATCTGCGAAGCATCATACAGGCGCCGTTTAATATATCAACCTCCGCCACCTGGAATTCTTCAACCCAATCTTTACGGTTACGATCATTTAAGCGGGTTTTAGGCAGATGTTTATCAAAGCCGATAAGCCTTAAAAATGCACTCCATGTTTTTGATAAACCATGTATTGATTCCGGGAAAAAACGTCCTTGCGGACTAAGCATTCTTACACCCATACCTCCTGCATCGTTATGCTCATCCATAAAGGCGATCATCTTTTCGATAGAGTCCTTGCCGCTTATTGTATCCGCACTGACCAGTAAAATATACTCACCTAAAGCAAGCTTCAGTGCCTGATTATTTGCCTTAGCTTTCCCGAGATCTGTATTGTTTGCAATAACCTGGGCATCAGAGAAATTATCTGAAATCATTTCAAGCGACTTGTCGGTAGAAGCGTTGTCTACTATAAATAATTCATAATCAATGCCTTTGCAAGCATTAATTAAAGAATTTAATGTTTGTTTAAGCAATAAACAAGCATTACGATTAACGACAATTATTGATAATTTCATTTACTTAGATAGTGAATTTATGTACGGGACACGTGTAACGATGGATCTTCCTAAGGTGATTTCATCTACATACTCCAATTCACCACCAAAAGCTATGCCACGAGCTATGGTTGAGATGGTTATATCAAAAGATTTTAAGCGTTTATCCAGGTAAAATATGGTGGTATCGCCTTCCATAGTGGCGCTTAAGGCGAAAATAATTTCTTTTGCATTATTTTCCTTTAATCGCTCAACCAATGAATCCACTTCAAGATCGGATGGGCCAATCCCATCCATCGGGGAAATTAAGCCTCCCAAAACATGATATACCCCGTTATATTGATTGGTATTTTCAATAGCCATTACGTCTCGGGTATCTTCAACAACACATATCATGCTCTGGTCCCGTTTGGGTGAAGAGCAGATTTCACAAACAGGATGATCGGAAATATTTAAACACACGCGGCAAAACTGGATCTCATTACGCAGTTTACTTATTGAGGAGCTAAACTTTTCTACATCAGCCTTATCCTGATTAAGCAGGTGTAAAACCAGCCGCAAAGCAGTTTTCTGGCCAACCCCCGGTAGTTTCGAAAATTCAGCTACAGCATCTTCAAGCAACTTTGATGAAAAGTTCATGTTGCGAAGATAAGGAATAGTCCGAAAGTCAGGAAGTCCGCAAGTCCGAAAGATGATTTGAAGGGGTAAAAATAAATGTTCATTAAATTTAGTTTTGTTTAATAACTTGTGGCTTCAATATCAATTTATATGAGTTTTAAATTCGAGAAATTAATAGTTTGGCAGAAGGCTGTGGATTTGGCGGCAAGTGTTCACGACTTGACAAAAAGTTTTCCAAAAGAAGAGCTATTTATGTTGTCAGCGCAAATAAAACGGGCCGCTGACTCTGTTTCGTTAAATATAGCAGAAGGCTCTACTGGTCAGTCAAATGCTGAGTTTAATAAGTTTTTAGGTTATGCATTACGTTCAAACGTTAAAGTTGTAGGATGTTTATATCTTGCACAAAAAAGGAACTTAATTGAACAACCTAATTTCTCTAAAATTTACGCGCAGTGCGAATAGATTTTGGTTATGATTAACGGCTTGAAAAACTCTTTAAAATAAATATTAAATTGCACTTCTATAATTAGTTCATCTTTCGGACTTCCGGACTTTCGGACTTCCGGACTAACAAAAGCACATGTCTCCCGGAATATTACTCACTTTTATTATAGGCTACTTTTTAGTACTACTTATTATCTCCTGGTTAACTTCAAGGAAATCTGCTGATAACGATACCTTTTTTGTGGCTAACCGTAACTCCAAATGGTACCTGGTAGCTTTTGGAATGATAGGCACCGCACTGAGCGGAGTCACGTTTATATCGGTTCCCGGAAAAGTTGGAGCCCCAACAGGTGACCAGTTTGAATATTTCCAGTTTGTTTTGGGTAATGCCGCTGGTTTTGTAGTTATAGCAACTGTTTTATTACCCCTTTATTACCGGCTGAAACTCACTTCGATATATAGTTATATTGAAGGAGCACTTGGGGTTTGGAGCTATAAAACAGCTGCCGGTATTTTTTTAATCAGCAGAATTATTGGTTCGTCGTTCAGGCTTTATCTGGTAGTTATTGTTTTGCAGAAGTTTATTTTCGATAGCTATCATGTGCCTTTTGCCATAACGGGTTTGATATGTCTGGTATTAATCTGGTCGTACACATTTAAAGGAGGCTTAAAAACCATTATTATTACCGATAGCCTGCAAACACTGTTTTTGGTTTCATCGGTATTTTTATCAATCTATTTTATCTGCCAAAGCCTGCACTACAATATTTTTGAAGCAGCAGAGGCCATCAAAAACAGCAGCTACTCCAAAATATTCTTCTTTAATGATTTTTTAACTAATAAGTTCCATTTCAGCAAAGCTTTTTGGGGTGGCTTGTTTATTACTGTGGCCATGACAGGGCTTGATCAGGACCTTATGCAAAAGAACCTAAGCCTCAAAAACATCCGTGAAGCAAAGAAGAATATGTTCAGTTTTACTGTAGTTTTTGTGATTATCAATATTTTCTTTTTAAGCGTAGGTGCATTGCTTTATATGTATGCAGCGAAATATGGCATCAAGGTTGAAAAAACCGACTACCTGTATCCAACCATTGCTCTTAAATATTTAGGGTTGATCCCGGCAATGGTATTCATGCTTGGCTTAACTGCGGCAACGTTTGCCACTACCGATTCAGCCTTAACAGCCCTTACAACATCTTTTTGTGTAGATTTTCTGGGCTTTAATAAAAACAAGGATGTTAATAGTAAAAAGATGGTAAGCACCCGCCACTATGTGCATATCGCATTTTCGGGGGCTATGCTTTTAACCATTGTCATATTTAATGCTATTACCAATACCGCAGTAGTTAACGCCATATTTAAAGTGGCTTCTTATACTTACGGGCCATTACTTGGCTTGTATTCGTTTGGTTTGTTTTTAAGTAACAGGCAGGTAAGAGATAAACTGGTGCCATTTATTTGCCTTATATCCCCGGCGATATGTTATTACCTGAGTATTAATTCGGCCAAATTATTAGGGGGATATGTTTTCGATAATGAGCTAATAATAGTTAACGGATTAATTACATTTGTTGGCCTATGGTTAACGTCTTTTACGAAAAAGTCCGCAAGCCTGCAAGTTGGCAAATCCGTAAGCCTGACTTGATACCGCAACGGCTGAAACTTAAATAACTGAAAATTGTAGTTGTATAATAATATATTCTTCCGGAATTTCGGTCTTTCCGATTTTCGGACTTAAAAAAAACATATGACAGGTGAAGAAAAAATAAGACAAGCATTTGAGAATAAAAACTGGCAGGAAATTAAGGTAACCGATTCATGGCAGATATTTAAGATAATGGCCGAATTTGTTGACGGCTTTGAGAAACTGGCTAAAATAGGCCCTTGTGTATCCATATTTGGATCAGCACGCACACATAACGATAACAAGTATTACAAACTGGCTGAAAACACTGCACGCTTGTTAACCGAAAGGGGATATGGCGTAATTTCGGGCGGTGGGCCTGGTATTATGGAAGCCGCCAATAAAGGCGCTTACGAGGCAGGCGGAAAATCAGTAGGTTTAAATATTGAACTGCCTTTCGAGCAGTTTCACAACAAATACATCGACAGGGATAAGATACTGGAGTTTGATTACTTTTTTATCCGGAAGGTAATGTTTATGAAATACTCCCAGGGCTTTATCATTCTACCCGGTGGTTTTGGCACCATGGATGAATCATTTGAGGCTATTACGCTGATACAAACAGGTAAAATAGCCCGTTTCCCTATTGTATTTGTGGGCGTTGATTACTGGAAAGGATTATTTAACTGGGTTGAAGAAAAAATGCTTGAACAGGAGCACAATATTCACCCGGATGACCTTAATCTTTATCGGGTTGTTGATACTGCCGAAGAAGCCACAGAACATATTTTCCGGTTCTACGACAAATATGTATTGAAACCGAATTTTTAAGGTTTTTCAAAAACATAAAAAGCGATCCGTTTTAATGGATCGCTTTTTTTCTGGGATAAGTATCAGGTTATTTAATTACTTATTTCATTCCGCTTTTTGATGCAGGTTTCTGATCTGCAGCAAATGCTTCAGGGTTGGTAGTCATATCAATCATATTGGTTACTTCCTCAAGCACTTTTTCTGAAGAACCCGAGAATCCCACGTATTTAAAGCGGATATTCCCGGTTTTATCGATAATAAATTTAGTTGGTATTCCTGTAACTTCAAAATCACCTACAACTTTTCCCTGCTTCCCTTCATTTGTTTTTTCATCCATCAGTACATGGAAGGTGTATTTATTATCAGCTATAAATTTTTTAACACCATCTAAATAGCTATCACCATTTTCCCAGGTATCAACAAATAAAAACTTAACGTTAGGGTTGTCTTTGTATTTAGTTACAGCCATTTGCATCCCAGGGAACGAGGCTTTGCAAGGGCCGCACCAGGTAGCCCAAAAATCAACAATTACTATTTTCCCTTTTAAATCGGCCAGTGAAACTGTTTTACCATCAAAATCCTTCAATGCGAAAGCAGGGGCAGGTTTATTGATCATAGTTTTGGCCAACTCGGCCATGGCTTTAGCACGGGCAGCAACTTCCAGCGAGGCCAGGTATTGGTCGTAACCGTTATCACTGCCCTTTAATTTAACATAATCCTTTTTAAGCTCATCTTTTATTACTGCCGTACCCTGACCGCCCTTTATAGCTTTTTCGGCAAATTCTTGTGCTTTAGCGTATTGTTTAACGCCGCCTAAAA
This sequence comes from Bacteroidota bacterium, assembly GCA_013286325.1. Classification (GTDB taxonomy): domain Bacteria; phylum Bacteroidota; class Bacteroidia; order Sphingobacteriales; family Sphingobacteriaceae; genus Mucilaginibacter. The sequence continues at coordinate 17,335 of JABDFZ010000020.1, forward strand.
TTTGTATGTAATTTCCATACATATCAGGATCAATATATGTGCTGCGATCCATTACTGGTTGTTCGTATTTAAGAGCTTCATCAAACCTGTTTTCCTTAGCTAAAATAAATGCATAGGTATCGGCATAAGTATCATAATCCTGCTGGTAAAATTTCTTCATGTCGGACGATGAGCGATAAGGCACTCCCTCCGGATTGTTTATCTTTTCAGAAATAATATCAAGGGAATGCTTTGAAAGTTTTTCTGCATCAGCAAGATGTTCACCTTTTTTGGCCCACTCATAAGTTGCATTATTTAAAGCCCCTGCTAAATTGGTTTTATTTTTTATGAGGGCTTCGTATTTGTAATAGTTTGCCATATCGCCTTTTGCAAGGTATGCACTGGCTAACTGCATCCTGAAATTGTCCTGTATGGTGCTTTTGTCAGTTGTGCTTTCAGGATATTTTTTAATATAAGCATTGTATAAAGAATCTTTTTTGCCTAAATCCTTTTCCCGGGAGAAAGCCATACCGGCATCATTCTTTACAGTAGTTCCATCAGGGAATTTAGTTTTAATAACTGTGTTTAAAGAATCTGCACCTGCTCTGTTTTTAGTGAAATTTAACAAGCTTGCTGCAAGTGTAAGGTCTTTTTCATCGTTGCTTTTTTCGAGTGAAGCAATTTTTTCATTAACAGCCTGCTTATTTTCGGGGCTACGTGCTAAGAACATGTAATAATTGCTTTGGTATTCTTTTTCGCTTTGCGGATATAAAGCAAACTCCTTCTTATATAGTTCGAGGCTCAAAGCGTTATCAGGCTTTATTTTAGCATAATAATTACCCATATTGCTATAAAGCATAAAGGCTTGCATAGCATAAGCGCCCTCAACAGGCTGTTTATCTTTATAAACTGTATAAACATAACCTTTGTCATTATTATTATCAACCTGATTATCGCCACTTATTTTTATATAGAATGCCTTAGCCCCGGCAGGGATGGTTATATCACCTTTTAACGATTTGCCGTCAGGTTTAAGAGCAATATCGGCAACAGGGTAATCCTTATTGTCGAGATAATAAACCGCTGCTGCGATATCTTTTTTACCATCAACCACTGTCCCGGTGGGGTCATAAATTAAAGTGACTTTTTCTCCTGCTGCAGGATATTGATTTGATAAGGTTAGGTGTGTGCTTGTTTGGGAAAACACACTTTGGATAGCCAGAATACCCGGCAACGCCAATAAGATTTTCAGGTTTTTCATCGGAGTAATTTGTTTTTTAATGGTGATGATGCTATCAAAAGTTTAGTTTTTGAGCAGCAACTCACGATGGTTTCAGGATAACTAAATTTTTAGTCAAGATAGTAAAAGTTTCATAATAAGCAACTTATTATTTAAAAATGTTACAGTATAATTTTTTATTTTGCAGCCATGCTCAAACCTCCAAAACAAGCTGCATTAGGTTTTATTTTCACTACCTTACTAACTGATCCCCGACAATAAATTATTTATGTCTATCAAAACTTTTATAACAGTTCGCCCTTTTTACTGTGAAATAATATATGGCAAAATCTAAACATAGCGCAGCACTCGGATTTATTTTCGTAACCATTTTTATTGATGTGCTGGGTTTAGGCATAATAATACCTGTATTGCCAAAATTATTACAATCATTAGGGAATATTGATGTTAGCAAGGCTTCAACTTATATTGGCTGGTTAACTTTTGTGTATGCATCCATGCAGTTTGTGTTTGCATCCGTAATGGGTAACCTTAGTGACAGGTATGGCCGCCGGCCTATTTTGTTAATCTCCTTATTTGGTTTCGGGATCGACTACCTGGTTATGGCTTTTTCGCCCTCTATATTATGGTTGTTTGTAGGGCGTACCATAGCGGGCATTTGCGGCGCAAGCACCTCAACAGCTACAGCCTATATTGCCGATGTAAGTACCGGAAGCAAAAGAGCGGCTAATTTTGGATTGGTCGGCGCAGCATCTGCCATCGGGCTTATATTCGGAATTGCATTGGGAGCATACCTTAGCGGAATTAATTTAAGGCTGCCATTTATGGCCGCAGCCGGATTTGCTTTCGCAAATGGATTTTATGGCTTGTTCGTTTTACCCGAGTCGCTTAAACCACGATACCGCAGAAAATTTGAGTGGGGGCGGGCCAATCCGTTTTTATCATTATGGCGGATCTATAAAAAACGACCAGCGCTTGCCAGCCTGTTGAGCGCTACTGCAATTGTTTACATTGCTCAAAAGGCGGTTGAATATTTATTATCGACCTATCTTTATGAGAAATTTAACTGGACACCAGCCAGCGTAGGTACCCTTGGAATTTTTGTAGGCCTGGTTTTGGTAGCCATACAGGGTGGTTTGATACGGTATACTGTGCCGAAGTTCGGGCAGCAAAAAAATATTATCTGGGGATTAGTTTTTTATGCGGTTGGCCTCGCGCTGATTGCTTTTGCCTCGAAAGGCTGGATGCTTTACGTGTTTATGGTTCCTTATTGCCTTGGCGGACTATCAGGGCCTGCACTACAGGGCATAGCTACTGATGAAGTTGCAAAAAATGAACAGGGCGAATTACAGGGGGCTTTTGCCATTTTGAACAGTATCAGCCTCATAATAGGGCCATTGTTGTTGAGTTATGTGTTTTTCTTCTTTACAAAAAAATCGGCGGCAGTACATTTTCCCGGAGCGCCATATTTGCTGTCGGCGGTTTTAATGCTGATAAGTACGGTTATAGCAATCAGGAGCTTTAAAAAGGCTTAAATTATAATCCGCTAACTCCGCCCGATATTACAAATTTCATCATATCAGCAGCACTTTTATCAATAGGTTTTACCTTATCAGCAGGTATAATGACAACCTGCCCTGCAAAGGAATAGGAAAACGGGAAGTAAACGGCAACCTCTCCCGGTAGGTTTAATGACGAAAGGTCTTTTTGCACCATAAAGCCTATCTTTTTTAGCCCGAATTCATTTACCTCAACCAAAACAGGTTCGTTAAATTTCTTTTCCTCACCAACAAAAGCTTCAGTGAGGTCTTTGATGGACGAATACAGGAATTTAAATAAAGGTAAACGATTAAGCCAGCGGTTAAACCAGCGCTTTATTGGGTCGGTTACCACGTTGGTTACCAGTATCCCGGCAATGAAAATAATAACCAGCACATTAACTATACCCAGGCCGGGTATGTATACAGGTTTGCCGTCTTTATCGGTCCATAAAAAGTCACTTAAGTTTAATGCACTGTCAATGCTTTTTACAGCCCAAAAAATTAAAAGAAAGGCAGCCCCAAGCGGCACTACTATTAATAACCCCTTAATAAAATAGTTTAAAAGGGCTCCGGCTATCTTTTTCATCGTAAATCAATTTTACCTATAAAAGTACGCTCTTTTAAATGGATCAAAAAATAAAGAGTGCCTTTTGGGAAGTAAGCACACATTTACTAGTTAAAAAGCTTTGTTTTGTTCATTTTTTTTAATTCTAAGAAAATTACGCGCTAAGGAGTAATATTTCAAATTGCTCTACTATAAATTGAATAACTGTTCAAGTTCTAATATTCGTTCTGATTTTATAACGAATCCTAAGTTAATAGGGATTCTTGAAATTGTCATTGGCTGTTGCGATGTTGGTACGTTTATGATTTGAATTTCCCCTTGGACTGTTTGGTGAGGGCCAGCATATAAAACTCCCAATAAAAACACTCTGGTCCGCCCTGGAAAAAAATCTCCCTGCTTGTTTTTATACCCTCCCTCATTAAAAATAAATACTGGCGAACCACTTGAACCGGGAAAACAGGCAGCGTCAATCATCATCTCTTTCTTTCCATTATAATCAAATTTAGGATGAGTAGCTGTTATTCCTTTCCTGAAAATAGGTTTATTATTTACTGAATCCCAAATACCATTAGGGTACCCAATCATTAAAATCTCTTCCAATGCATTTAGCTCACTCATCTGTTGTTGAGAGGGAATTATAGACTTATCTAAGGGAATATAAAACAACCGTTGCCCCATTGCATTGGCTGCTTTTAGATAAGAGGCAATAGGCATAGCGCACAAATCTACATTAGCATCTGGATGCTTGCGCCACAATGATTCAAAGTTATCAAGAGTAATAGGAACGTGTTGTGTGTCTAAGGGCATATTACCGGCAGTGGCTTTGGTGAAAATCAGCTTTCCTCTTATTGCACCTTCTATAACATGTTTGTTAGTGATAACGACTGGCACATGGGAATTTGTTGTTTCGTTATGAAGAAATCTAAAAAAGAAACCTGTTCCGCCACCATTATCATTAGCGTATTCACATTCTATTTGTACTGTTGAATATGTAAGTTGTTCAGAAAAAGACAAGCTCATGTTTATTATTTATGTGTCGGTTGATTATTTATAATATGTAATAAAATTGGTTTAAATGCCAAAAGCTCAGTTGCTTTTATTACGACTGCTACGTTTATAGGTATACTTGTAGTAGTTAGTATGTGCTGATTATTATTTAAGTTCACTTCTCCTGTGACTGGCGCATTAACAGATTGGACATTAATGCCTATCAAATTTAGTCTGCTTCCAACTATTAATCCGCCTTGTCTTGTACCATAAGAACCTTGGTTATAAAGCACTATAGGTGATCCGCTTGAACCTGGATAGATAGATATATCTAATAAAAAATGTGGCCTTCCCTCATAGTTAAGATATATGGGCGTAGCTGTTAACCCTTTTCTTACAACTGGTAAATTATTAGTACTGTCCCAAAATCCTACGGGGTAACCTATCATCAGCACGTCTTCAATTGCGGTAAGCTCGTTTAATTGTTGTGTGTTAAGTAAATTGCTTTCCTCAAACGAAACCATATATGGTAATTTGCCAACTCCTCTTATTTCGTTAATGATTGGTGTGATTGGAAGAATTGCTAAATCCTGACTTGGATGTTTTATCCAACTTGAAAATGGAGTTATGGTCTTAGTTATGATATGACCATAGTTAGGTTTATTATTGATACTTTCAGTAAACCTCAGAACCCCTGTTTTTGCTCCTTTTATTACATGGAAGTTTGTAACTATACAAAGTACTGTATCCTTCCCAATTGCGAATTGAAAAAAGAATCCTGAACCAACTGATGTAAATGGTATTTGTTGCCCATTAATAACTGTGTCGCCATGACATTCAATTCTTATTGTGGAGTTAACAAGTAGCTCTGATATTGGTAAATTTTGACACTTAACCCGTTGAATACTTACTATGAAAAGTAAAACAATTATAATACCAAATAATTTGAAATTTGTGATAGGTCTCATTGTGTGGAATAAGGTTTTTTTAAATATAAACACAATTATCCGAACTACCTATGAAATTAGTGTATAGTTTTTTGAGTAGAGGAAATAAAACAAAATGCTAAAATGTTGGTAGTCAACCAACTTTATGTATATTTTAAAATAGCGATAATCATACTACTCATAAAAGTACACTCTTTTTACCCGTTGCGAAACATTGGTTAAAATTTCGTAGGGTATGGTGCCTATCTGCGCTGCAAGGTCATTTATACGCTGCTGATCGTTAAATATAATTACTTCATCGCCTTCCTTTACGTCAACCCCGGTAACATCAAGCATACACATATCCATAGTTATGTTACCGACGGTTGGTACCAGCACGCCCTTAACCAGCATTTTGCCCACGCCATTGCCAAAGGCACGTAAATAACCATCGGCATAGCCAATGCGTACGGTGGCTATCTTCCCATCTTTTGCAAGACTGCCGCTGCGGCTATAACTAATGGTTTCTTTTGCCTTTACTTTTTTTACCTGCGACACACTCGTTTTCAAACTGGCAATGGGCTGTAAACCGCTATCGGCAGTTTCCATCCCCATGTCTATTCCATAAAGCCCGATACCAAGCCTTACCATATCATAAGCGGCGCCGGGCCAGCGTATAATGCCTGAGGTATTACTGATGTGTTTAATTACTTTATAGCCCAACGTTCTTTCTATTTGCTTAAACGCCTTTTCAAACTTGCTGATCTGTATTTTTGTGAACTCGTCGTGTTGTTTTGCCTCGCTTGCTACCAGGTGTGAAAATACCGATTCGACGTGTACGTACAGGTTTTCCTCCAGCAGATCGCATAAGGTCTCTATCTCAAAATCCTCAAAACCCAGGCGGTGCATGCCGGTATCAATTTTTAGATGGACAGGGTAATTCAGTACGTTTTTCTCTTGTGCATATTTTATATAATCGTCAAATAGCCCGAAACTATAAATAACCGGTTCTAAATGATATTCCGTCAGTTTATCAAATGCAGATGCTTCAGGGTTAAGGATCATGATAGGCAGGCTGATACCTGAATTGCGCAAAGCAACACCTTCATCAATATAAGCTACAGCAAGGTAATCCACCTTGTTATATTGCAAAATATTAGCTACCTCGAAAGTCCCGCTGCCGTAGGAGAATGCTTTTACCATAGCCATTACTTTTACACCCGGTTTTAATTTCGACCTGTAAAAGTTAAGGTTGTTTAACAAAGCGTTCAGGTTGATCTCTAAAACCGTTTCATGGGCTTTTTGTACCAGGGCACGGCTTATGCTTTCAAATTCAAAACTACGCGAGCCTTTTATCAGGATAGTTTCTTCTTTGAAGTTAAGCATCCGCAAATGCTTGAGCATGGAAGATGTATCGGGATAGAAATGTTTTTCAGGTACATCAAAATAATCCTGGCGACTCAGCAGTGCTTCTCCTACACCCACAAATTTATCCACCTGTTTTATTTTGATCATATCTGCAACCTGCCTGTACAAAACATCGGGCTGAAGGCCTGATTGAAATATATCAGACAGTATCAATGTTTTTTTATGATGCTGATTTTGCTGGTTTAAAAAATTCAGCGCAATCTCTAACGACTGGATATCGGAATTATAAGAATCATCAATTACAGAGCAATCGTTTATTCCGGTTTTTAGTTCCAGGCGCATGCTTACCGCATTCAGGTGTTCAATCCGTTTATCGGCCTCTACCGGGCTATAGCCATAAGCCAGCATAAAGGCCCAGCAAACAATAGCGTTTTCGACAGATGCCTCATCCCTGAAAGGGATTAAACATTCAATTTCTTTATTCTTGTACTTTGCCCTTAAGTAATAGTTTTTGGAGATGATGGCTTCGCTAAATACATAAAGATCTGCTTGCTTAAACTTTGTGCTCCAGGTAAAACATTCTTTAACCGGGATACTATCCTTAAAATCAATCAGCTGATCGTAATTGTGGATCAGCATGCGGCAATTTTTAAACAGCTTTAGCTTTTCCAGCACCTTTTGCCTGCGGCTTTCAAAGCCTTCGTCGTGTGCCGGGCCAATATGCGTTAGTATGCCTATGGATGGCTTTATAATAGCTTCCAGCTTATCAATCTCGCCAACGGTAGAAATACCGGCCTCGAAAATACCAAGATCGTTTTTCTCATTTATCTGCCATACGGAAAGAGGCACACCAATCTGCGAATTGTAGCTTTTAGGATTACGGACAATATTTTTATCGGCTGCCAGTAGTTGGTATAGCCATTCTTTAACAATGGTTTTGCCGTTGCTGCCTGTGATGCCGATTACTTCGAGATTAAAACGGCTGCGATGATAGGCTGCCAAAGTTTGAAGAGCGCCGAGCACGTCGTCAACAGTTAAGAAATTGGCCTCAGGTGCTTTTATTTCAGGGCCATGCCTAACCACGAAGTTCCGTACGCCGCCTGCGTAGGCTTCAGCAATAAATTCGTGGCCATTGCGACGGCCGCTTAGGGCAAAGAACAGCCCTCCGGCAGGGTTGCTGATCCTGCGGCTATCGGTTAGTAAAGTGCTGATGGTACATTCGTTAACAATGGTTCCACCTGCATTAATGATCTGCTGTATAGCGGTTATAGTGTATTGATTGCTGAGCATGCTACGAATTTGCTTATATTTTCTGTCAATAGAAGAATTTTTAACGATTTTTGATGTGATGGATCAACCCAAAACCACTAAAATAACGGATGAAAAGGTTGCACTGGCAAAAGCAGAACATTATTGCGCTTACCAGGAGCGTTCGCAGCAGGAGGTAAGGAATAAATTGTATGAATGGGGGCTATGGGAGGCTGCGGTTGAAAACATCATCAGCTTGTTGATCGGTGATAATTTTTTGAACGAAGAACGTTTTGCAAAAGCTTATGCCCAGGGGAAGTTCAGACAGAAAGGGTGGGGGAAGGTAAAGATAAAACAGGGCCTGAAGTTTAAAAAAGTCCCCGATGTTTTGATAAAAAAAGCTTTGCTTACTATAAACGAGGATGCATATTTACCCATGCTGGAGAAGATATTGCTGAAAAAAGCAAAAACAACTGCCGAAAAAGACCCATATAAGCGCAGATATAAATTACATCAGTACGCTTTAAGCCGCGGATATGAGAGCGACCTGGTTGCGGACGTTTTGAAAGCCAGCGATTTATAAAAAATATAAAAAAAGTTTATTTATTATGTTGCAGAATATGCATTTCTGTCTATATTTGCACTCCGCAAAGCGAAAAGGTAGTCAGCGAATGAAAACCAGCTATGTGGAATGAATAAAATGCGAAAGTAGCTCAGTTGGTAGAGCACGACCTTGCCAAGGTCGGGGTCGCGAGTTCGAATCTCGTCTTTCGCTCAAATCCCTTTCACAAGAAGGGATTTATTGTTAAAAGGTTAGTATATTTATCCAAGTAGAAAGCCTGAACAAATGGACCATGCTCAGATGGTGGAACTGGTAGACACGCAGGACTTAAAATCCTGTTCCCGTAAACGGAGTGCGGGTTCGATTCCCGCTCTGAGTACATTTAGAATCGACACAAAGCCTGATATGAAAATATCGGGCTTTGTTGTTTTAGGGTTCGAGCCCCATCATTTACCCCAGGCGTTTGGGTTCAAGGATGCTTGAACGGGCGAGAGAACCGACGAACACCACAAAGTTAAGGTAGTGAGTAAGAACGGGGACTTCTTAAGCACTAACTTCAAGCCTATACCCCTTACCACGTATAACAACAATGTTGATATTCGGATCAAGTTCCAATTTTTTTCTAAGCTTTGATATGAACATATCCAGACTGCGCCCCACAATAACGCCTTCATCTTCCCATATCTCTTTTTGCAGCCGGCTTCGCTCTATGGTCTCATTGGGAGATAACGCAAAAATCCGCAATACACGGGTTTCAGTTCCGGTCAGGTCTATGGTATTTCCATTTATTATCAGTTTCCGATTCTTCGCATCGAACAACACCGAGCCTAAAGTTAACATGTCAGTATATTGAGCGTCAGGCAAAGCTCTCCGTGGCTTAACAGATCTGAAAAAAATAAAACCAACAAATGCCAAAAATGGCAGACTGCCCAGAAGATATGCATTCTTTGCTGTATTTATTCCTGTCGGTTTGAATTTAATATTGATCATATAAGATGCTTTCGGTTGCTTTCTTCCTCTACAAGCTATAATATCATCTTTCTTATTTTTTGATATAGCGTAACCATAGGCTACACTGGCATTACCGGGGTTCAGAACGTTAACTACGTAATCTCGTGCAAGCGGGTCTTTGGCCAACAAACGTTGGGTAGTATTCACCAGGGAATCCGGTAGAAATGTAAGATCTTTCTCAAACCTTATCTGGTATTCATTTTCTGCTATCTTTTTTACAGGGAGCACCCTTGATGTAAGGTCGCCCGATTGTGAAAGTAGTTCATCTCCGATCTTGCGAAGCAACACTTCTCTTCTGGCGATAGCGAAGTCGTCACTGCCGGTCATACCGAAAGCCACGAAGATTACAGAGCTAAATAAGAGTAAGATCAATCCGAACAGGTACTTGCGTTTCCCGGAGAGGAGGTTTCGGCTAAGATGCATAGTGTCAAGTTTTTATTTACAAAGTTTACATTTTTATTTACAATCCGGATGCCTCGGGCTGAAATATATCAAAGTAATTTCGTTGAATCAAATTAAAAGGATATGAAAAATAAAAAAATGAAAAGATTATTTGTATTCGTTCCGGCTATCCTCCTGGTATTATTTCTACTAAGTTCTTTTGTACTAAAAGAAAAGAAAGCGGGGGAGAAAACAACAAAAGGAACTAAAGCAGGGCATGTAACCATCATTTTCAGATCTACTGATGGCGGGCAAACTTGGCAGGACATTAGCGAAGGGTTGCCCGAAAATTTGCAGAGAGAAGGTGTGCGGAGAGATGGCTTCTTTGCAAATAACAGTGGGCTCTATTTACGTGCCGGAAATGGGGTTTATCACAGTGAACCAAATTCCACAACTCGTTTTTGGACAAAAGAGACTTTACCTGGTAACCAGGGTAACATTGCCCCTGGTAAGAATGGAATATTTGCATATAATTTCAGGGGGCAATTTTTACAAAAAATAAACGGAAAGAGTGATTGGTTGCCCATGTACACAAATTTTCAGGAGCAAGCCATACACCTTAACAGAACGGTAGATTGGATGTACACGAATTATAAAGAGAAACAGGTATCCAGCGTTTTTGAAACTACGGGAGGCACAGTTTTCATCGGCTCCAACAACGCCCTTTATAAATCTATTAACAGTGGAAAAACCTGGAAATATGTGCATGTTGAAGGCTGGGTAATGAAAATAGTAGAGTCAAACGGTGTACTCCTGGCTGCCAGCACAAAGGGAATATTAAGATCGACCGATGATGGGGAAAACTGGGATCGTGTGATTAGTGAAGGAGGTACTGGCATCGCTGTGGAACGTATAGATGGAGGATTTGCTGCTATAGTAAACAACACAATAACCCAAACAAACAGCATACACATTTCACTGGATAGTGGAAAAACCTGGAATACCATAGGCGAAGAACTTCAACCTTCCTGGAGTAGTTTATTAATGAAAAAAATAGGCTTACTTAAATCTTCATCGGGTATTTTATCTATAAAACAAATGGGTAAATATTTAATATGTGGTCGTTCAGATGGTATATTCAGGTCATCAGATATGGGCAAAACATGGAAACAACTGTCACTTCCTGATATAGAAAATTATGGCTTCGATTTATCTGTTTCGGGCAACGTAATTTATGTTATACCAAATAAAGGATGTTGAAAAATTCCAAACTCAGAAATAATGTGCATTGCTGATTTAAATTCTTAAGTAGTTGAAAGAAAATGATCAAACATATAAACAAATATACAGTGCTCCTGATGGTAGCTTTTTGCACTTCCTGTAGCGGACAAGCCAAAACAGACTTGCCAAAAGACAGTGTTAAGTCCGAACCCGCAAGCGTAATCACTTCCACCGGACCTAAATGGATAACCCGAAATATCATAAAAGATAGAAAGGGCAACATTTGGATTGCTGCATTTGATGGTGTTTTTCGATACGATGGGAAATCATTTACTAATATCACTAATAAAGTAAGTTCAGCACGCTTTTTTTCTGTTTTAGAAGATAGTAAGGGCAACTTGTGGTTCGGTTCCATTGGCTCAGGTGTTTATTATTACGATGGGAAATCCTTTCGGAATTTTACAACAAAAGATGGGCTTGCGGGTAATGAGGTTACTTGTATGTATGAAGATAAAGCCGGCAATATTTGGTTCGGCACTGGAAGTGGAGCAAGCCGGTACGATGGGAAATCGTTTCAAAAATTTAAAATAAGAGAAGTGCCGCCTCCTACAGTTGCTGATTCTGTCCATATTTCTGCTTACCAACATCCGCTTCCGGAAGGTAGTTGGATGCATAATGATGTTAATGCTATCATTGAAGACAAAACAGGAAAATTTTGGTTCGGCACAAGGGGCTATACCTTCATTTACGATGGGAAGACATTTACCACTATAACCAATAAAGACGGCAAACCTTTTGCAAATGTTCGTTCGATAATAAAAGATAAAAAGGGCAATATCTGGCTGGGGGGATATGATGGCCTTTGGCGCTATGACGGCAGTACATTTACCAATTTTAGTCAGAAGTTTGTCGGCTATATCTACGAAGACAAAAAGGGCAATATTTGGACTAGTTCAGAAAGTTCTAATGAACTAAATAGGGTACCTTCTGGTTATAGTGCTAATACCGCAGCCTGGGCACTTTCCCGTTATGATGAAAGGTACTTGTCTGATAAAAAGCCAACGGTAACTGAAATAACAAATAAACTAGTGATTTTCGGAATTTTGGAAGATGATAAAGGAAGTATTTGGTTTGGCTCTTCAGATGGAGTGTATCGTTATGATGGAAAGACCATCACGGACTTTAAAAGTAAAGAGGGTAGGAAATAATTTTTATAGCCAATAAATAAAACGACTGGAAATTCTTCCAGCCGTTTTATTTAAATTACCGTTTTAAGCAATTAGTCAGGCAGTAATTAAATTATTTGACCGGCAAATCCATCACTAATCGCGTTTAGTTGTAACCAAATACCCGTTCCGTAAGGTTGAGGGGATAACTCCATGATAATGGCCTGATGATGGTTAAATTCCCCGTCTTTTACGTGTATAACAAAATTTAAAGTGATTGGCTTAAGGGCCATGTAATCCAGCATACCAACTGTTCCTTTGTAAGTAGCCGAGTCATTCAAAGCAGTTTTTGTTTGTTTTACTACAACTGTTGTGGCGGCCTTGTGAGTTTCAATATCAGCCTTGCCAAGATTGCCCGCGATCAGGCCATCATAATAGGGTTTCAGGTTTGTTTGCAGAATAGTAGCATTGATCGATTGGCCGGTATCTAACCAAAACAAGTAAAGCAGTGACCAATAGTCATCCGCTTTCGCGTTTCCCCAGCCTGGCGCAAAGCAAATTTCTTCGATTCCTTTCAAGGGAAAGTCTGGCGCCCAGGGTGGTGGACAAAGATTACGGGCGATGGTCCAGCCTGCGGGTTTGGTCAACTGGTAGGGGGCTTCCCAGGCGAGCGGGTTGGTGGGGTCGAAAATATGCAGTTTTGCTTTGATCCACTGGACGCAATCCACTTCATCGATGATGGAAAGCGAAGTAGCGCTCCTGACACCATTGCTGCGCATACCAGGCTGTTGAGAGGCAATGAATGCCGCCTGCTGATTACCTTCAGCTAATAATCGTCTGATCATTTCGGAGCCATCAGGGACAGGTGTGTCAAGGAGGCTGTTACCTTTGGCGGTTAGCTGCCAGGCTATGTCCGTATCGTAATAGAGCCTGACAGGTAAGTTTCTCAGCGCATATTCATTGCCTTTATCCCGATCCTTACTAAAAGGAGAAAAATGTTGATAGGGCCCGGAAGTGGCGGGACTTCCCAGCTCTTTGTTCAGCATATCCATAATGATGCTACCGTCCCCAACCGCATGTGGTGGGTTCTTTTTTATCCATCTGTCAGCGTAATTATATAATCCTGCAAGGTCCGTAAAACTGGCAGCAGCGAAAACCGCTTTCGGATGCACCGGAAATTGTTCCGGGTGCCCAGCGGCCATTTCGGTATAACGCAAGGCAGTCGTTCCTCCAAACTCAAAGCCACCCAGGACTACCCTGGAGGAATCTGCGTGAAATCGTTGAATGATATTTATCATTACCTTGTTCAGCCGGTCGACCGCCGTAGAATCGGCGTACAGATGTTTGCCCATCGATACGTATACGGTCAGCAAGTCATTGGCAAAAGCCACATTATGCAGCCTGGTTTCCGGCAGCATACTTTCAGGTGGCCGAAAACTGCACAGAAAAACGATAGTACCCTGGATATGATTGGACGCCGGCCTGACCGCCAGGTAATAATCTGTGCTATCCTTTTTATCAAAGGAGATTTTCTCTATATTCTGGCTAAAGGTGGTTTGTGGGAGAGTTAGCCCAATGAGGATCAGCAAACCGAAGAGTGTGGATCTATGCATCTTAAATTTCATTTTAGCGATAATTTGATTGCAGTAGGAATGCCCGAGCTGTTGCAAATCACATACCACTATCATTAGTGATTGATTTCGAGTATTTTAAGTTATAGAATTGCAATGCTGCTGTCCGCTTGTGATACAGGCAGTGTGCGATAATGCAATTGCCATTATATCAAGTAAACTTTTCGAAAAGAGGACAGTTTGTGGACAAGAAAAACGTCCGGAACGCGTCCCTCCTAAAAGACATCTCTTATAAACCATGCGCTTATATAAAAAACTACAATTGTAGTTGTATAATTACATAATTAGTTTTATAATTGTATATGAAACGACTAAGCGAAAAAGAAGAAACCATAATGCAGACGGTTTGGAAATTAAAAAGAGCTTTTGTTAAGGAGGTGCGTGACGATCTGCCCGACCCTAAACCTCATATCAATACTGTATCAACCATGATGCGCCGATTGGCCGACAAAGGATTTTTAAAATTTGAAGATTTTGGAAGTACTTACCGTTATGCGGCGGCGATATCGAAAATGGAATATACCAGGAAATTTGTAAGGCCTCTTTTGGCGGGGCTGTTTGGTGATTCCATGAAAAATGTGGTATCGTTTTTTGCAGAAGAGGACGAAGTATCCTTAGATGAATTAAAAGAGATCGTTAAAATGATAGAAGATAAGAACAAATAAATTTTAGTGCTATGGAACCATTAATTATCTACCTGTTAAAGGCCAATGTGGTTATATCCATATTGTTTCTGTTTTATTTATTAGCGCTTAAAAACGATAAATCATTTTGGCAAAATAGGTTTTACTTGCTATTCAGTTTATTGTTATCGCTGTTTTTGCCTTTGTTGCCGGGTATAAATTTTTCAAATTTAGGTGGCATTCAACGTCAAATAACAATGGCTAACCCATTAAATAGCATATACACAACCATTGGCAATTCGCAAATGGTTAACACGCATATCAGTACGCATATTAATACGCACATTAATACCGCCCATGTTGCTATTAAACAAGGCTTTATGCTTCCGTCACTAATGCAAACTTTAGTTGGTATTTACTTATTGGTAAGCTTCATTTTGCTGATTAGATTGACTATAAAATTGCTTAAACTCAGCATCCTGATCAAAAAGACCGATAAACAATTAACAGCAGGTATTTACTATTGTGCTTTTGATGGCACTGCTCCGTTTTCCTTTTTCAAGTACATGGTTATTAACAAACAGCGTTTTAATGATCGTGAATTGCAGCAAGTTATTTCGCATGAAAAGGTGCATATACAACAATGGCATAGTATAGATATACTTTTTGCAGAACTGGTGCATACCATACTCTGGATTAACCCGCTAATTGTATACTTAAAACGATGCATCAAACTTAACCACGAATACATTGCCGACAGCGAAGTAATAAACAGCGGCTTTGATAAAAAGGACTATCAGCTTAGTATTGTGCAAAGTTCGTTTAAACTACAAGCCCACCAATTAACCAATTTATATAGTTCTTCAAAAATTAAAACCCGTATTAAGATGATGAATTTAAAAAAATCGCCAAACGCGAATTTGTATAAGTATGCGTTTGTATTATTACTGATTGCAGCCAGTTATTTCTTAATTAGCCCATTTAGTGCGAGTGCGCTGCAGAAAAACGTAAGTGTAAAAAGCACGAAGTTTGATACCGGACCCCTAAAAGCTTTTGAAGGGTTATATCAAACGCCGGATAAAAGTACCTATATCAAATTAACCGAAGTAAATAATGTCTTAGTGGTTAAACAATTATGGGACGGCCGCGAATTTTCATTAAAACAAAAAAGTGAACTTGGATTTGCCACAGCGAATGACGCATCATTTAAGTTTACAAAAGACAAAGATGGAAATGTAACACGGCTACTGGCATTTGGCCAGGATATTTGGCTAAAGGCAAACAGCGCTGACTTAAAGAACACAGCACTTAACACACAGCAACTAAAGGCGTTGGAGGGAATTTACCAACTTGATGCCAATAAAGCGGCATACATACAGGTTATTGCAAAACAAAACACATTGATCACTAAACAACTTTGGGATGGCAAAGAAATCGCTATGTTGGCCCAATCGGATGTCTCGTTTCTTGTTCACGTCCCTTATCTCAGAATCGTTAAATTCACAAAAAATGATGAGGGTATCGCTACAAGATTCATAGCCGCAGATAAACAGAACTGGAATAAGGTTGATAGCTATCATCCCGCCGACACAATAAAATTACCTGCACAGACCCTGAAAAAATTTGAGGGTTATTATGAGTTTAAAGACAGAAAAGGGCAATTTTTACAAATTATCGCTACCGCCAACGGTTTAGTTTTAAAGCAATTATGGGATAACCAACAAATTAATTTTACAGCCACAAGCCCCTTGGAGTTTTCGGCAAAAGAGAACCCGGAGTTTACCCTCCAGTTTACAGCTGATAATGCCGGACGCATCAGCCAGGTTTTAGCTTTTGGAAAAGATGTTTGGGATAGAAATGATAGCTATAAACCCCTTGTCGAAATAAAATTAGCAGCACAGGATCTGAAAAAATTTGAGGGCAAGTATGAGTTTAGAGACCAAAAAGGGCAATTTTTACAAATTAGCGCTACTGACAGTGGCTTGGTTTTAAAGCAATTATGGGATAATCAACAAATTGATTTTGTAGCCTCAAGCCCATTATCATTTTTTGCAAAAAAAACACCCGGATTTACACTCCAGTTTACAAGTGACAGCGCGGGTCGTATTACCCAGGTTTTGGCCTTTGGACAAGATGTTTGGGACAGGGTTAATTAAATTAAAACCTACTTCAGAAATGATAGCTTCCGACTGTTAAACCAATCAAACCATGAAGAAAATAACATTGTTCCTTTTAACAATTTCTTTCGCCTGCATGGCGCAGGAAAGGCCGCAGGCTACTGCTGTTGTAATGACGCCGGAACTCACACAGATAGTGATCGATACCTTGTCCAAAGCATTGATCACTAACTATGTTTTCACCGATAAGGCCCAGGTTATGAGCAAGTATCTTAAGGGGCAATTGGCAAAAGGTGCCTACCGGGCTATCAAAGACCCGCAAGCTTTCGCTATGCAAATTTCGGCTGACCTGCAAACCGCCTGTCCCGACCTGCATATGGGTTTCCATTTCGATCCCCGGCTGGCGCAAATGGGGGCACCTCCTCCAATGCGTGCGCCCAACCCGCACCAGGATTCGCTTCGGAATGCCGACATGGCAGAACGTAATTTTATGTTCATGGCTTCAGAAATTTTACCGGGCAACGTAGGCTACGTAAAATTTAACGGGTTTATGGATGTTAGCCCCGCCGCCAAAGAAACAGTTACAGCCGCTTTCCGCTTTGTACAGCATACCAAAGCATTGATCATTGACCTGCGGGACAATCATGGCGGAAGCCCGGAAATGGTTAAACAGGTGGCAAGTTATTTTTTTGCGGAAAGAACACGGGTAAATGATATCATTGTTCCCAACAAGCGGGACACTGCCAAGGGCTGGACCGACCCAACAGCTACCGACGGGCTGATTCTGCGGATGCCGGTGTATGTATTAACCAGCAGCAACACGGTTTCGGCGGCTGAAGACCTGGCCTACGCAATGCAGGCAACAAAAAGGGGAACTATAATAGGTGAAAAAACAGCTGGCGGCTCCCACCCGGTAGGCCCGGTTTTCCTGGGACATGGCTTTGTAGCGGGTATTCCGTTTGCCCATACCTATAATATCCATACCGGGACAGAGTGGGAGGGCACCGGGGTTATTCCTGATATTGCACTTAAAGCGGATGCATCGCTGGACGATGTCACTTCAACTTTATTCCCGAACTCATGGGCTGCAAATCAGCATAAAGCTGTTGACAGGCCGGTAGATCCCCAGTCCGTTCAAGCCTACCTTGGCACTTATGAGGGCGGACTAAAGTTTTATGTAAAGGAGGGTGCCCTGTATTGTGAAAACCCGGAACGCGGCAACCAGATTTTTAAATTGCGTTATATCTCGCCCGGGTTTTTCCAACTGGACGAAAACGTACAGATTAAATTCGGCCAGCAACAAGGGACCGCTTCCGGCATGCAGTTTTACTGGAGCAACGGTAACATTTCGTTTAAACAAAAGATCCAATAAAAAGAATTAAAACTTCTGCGGCGAAAGAAAACATTAGTCATACTGCCCCGGGGCTTTGGATGATTTTGTTAAAATAATCATTGGCGGCTATGTATTTAGTGAGGGACTTACTCATCTTTCAAAGACTGAACATGGCGTATTTTCACCTTTTAAATGTCTTTCTTGCCACCCGTTTGATTAAACAATGTTCGCTAGTTTTATCAAAAAAAGATTATGCGAAAAATTATTGTTACCGAATTCATGACCCTTGATGGCGTTATCGAATCACCCGGTGGAAATGAAACTCCTCATCCTCATGGCGGTTGGCAGTTTAAATACAACTCTCCGGAAACCGGCAAATACAAAGTTGATGAGCTTGCCAGTGTGGATGCCTTGTTGTTAGGCAAAAACACATATGAGTTGTTCGCCGGATATTGGCCAGGCCAGGCTGGTGGCGCATTCGCCGACCCCATCAATCGGTTGCCTAAATATGTTGTATCAACAAGCCTGCAAACGGCGGATTGGAACAACAGCCATATCCTTCGCGATGTAGCCAAAGACATTACCGCACTGAAGAAGACCGATGGCGGTGATATCCTTGTTTATGGAAGCGGTACGCTTGTTAAGGCCCTGCTTCACCACGACCTCATCGACGAGTTGCGGCTTATGGTATATCCTGTCTCAATCGGCGGCGGGCTAAGGCTTTTCGATGATAACAGGGAATTAAAGAAGTTTGAGCTCAAGCACTCAATCGTTACCGACCTCGGAATTCTTATCCTTGAATACCAGCCGGTTACCTGATTGGATAAGTCTTAATAAGCACACTCCTGCTGGCGATGTTATATGTTTACAAAACGTAGGGTCTCCTGCGGAAGACCCTGCCGGGACGAAAAATAATTTTGTAGTATTGCTTTATGGAAAAAGTAACTGAAATACAAAATTGTGAGAAAATGCTTTTGCAAGCTATCAAAGAGAACAATACTAATCTACTTGATAAATTGCTTCACAATGACCTGCTGTTTGTAAATCCTATGGGGCAGAT
>JABDFZ010000021.1 GCA_013286325.1 Bacteroidota bacterium
CTTCCCATCGGTAAATGCCGGCTGGCAGATTAGCAACGAGCCTTTTATGGATCCGGTTAAAAATACCATCAGCAATTTAAAACTGAAAGCTTCATACGGTATACTGGGTAATCAGAATGTAACAAGCTACCAGTATGAGACTACTTATTTTAACTATCCGGTTGCTTATGGGTTCAATAATATTTTATATGGCGGAGCTGGTACTACACAATCAAACCCTGATATCACCTGGGAAAGGGCAGCAACATTTAACGTTGGTGTCGACTTCGGATTTTTTAACGATAAGTTATACGGATCATTCAATTACTTTAATAAGGTAACCAGTGATATATTACAGCATCCAACAGATGTGCCATCTTTATTTGGCGCAGCGTTGCCTGATGAAAACGTGGCAAAAGTGCGCGACCAGGGTTGGGAGCTTGAATTAACTTATACCTTAAAAACCGGTAAGGTTACACAAAGCTTTAGCGGAAATGTTTCAGATAATCACAACAAGGTACTGAAACTAACAGGTAATTCAACCCAGCAGATCTACAATGAAGACGTATTCCAGCTGATCAGGCAGGTAGGCTCTCCTATAACCGAATATTACGGATATAAAACCAATGGTTATTACCAAAACCAGGCCGATCTGGATCATTACCCTAAACCTGTTGGTGCCGTAGTTGGCCTGGGCGATGTGAAATTTAAAGACCTGAATAACGATGGTAAGATTGATGATAATGATAAAACACAGTTGGGCGATCCGTTCCCGCGTTATACCTTCGGCTTCACTTACCGCATTGCTTATGGCGGATTTGATTTAAGCGCATTTATACAGGGCGTTGGAAAAAGGAACGAGTTTTTAAGGGGCGAGCTGGTTGAGCCTTTCCAGGCGAACTATGGCGCAACGCTTTATGACCATCAGACAGATTTCTGGACGCCGCAAAATACCGATGCGCGTTTCCCGCGCCTGGCTATTGCTGGTTCGGCATCGAATACCAATAACTGGCAGCACGGTTCGGACCTATTTGAATTCAATGCCGCTTATGCAAGGCTGAAAAACCTGACCATTGGTTATACTATCCCTGCAAAATTTGTAGCAAAGGCAGGGATAAAAAAGGCAAGGATATACCTTACCGGCCAAAACCTGGTAACACTGACCAAACTGAAATTTGTTGATCCGGAGCTTACCGAATTTGGTAACAACGTAGGCTTTACCTCATCAACCAGTGCGCGCAGTTACCTGTTGCCTGTATTCTATGGCGCCGGTATTGATCTTTCATTCCAATAATAACATTTTAAAAACACAGACATGAAACTTTTAAATAAGCTTTTCATCACCATATTGCTGGTTACGGTTGTTGCTTCGGGATGTAAGAAGCTTGACCTGGCGCCAACAGACAGATTTACCGACCTCACCTTCTGGCAGGTAGACGAAAACGTAAGCAATGCATTGTACAATAATTACAGCATTATGTATAACAACGGCCTGTATTTTACAGAAGAAGCATTGTCTGACAATGCATTTTCTTCTGCAGGGGACGTAACCATTATTTCGAGCGGAAACGGTACGCCGCTTACCGGCAAATTTGCAGGCGATTGGTCTTACTATTATTCCTGCATCAAATCGTGTAATGAGTTTTTAGACGGTATAAAAAAGAATACTACACTGCCGGCTGCAACCAGGGCCCGTTATATTGCCGAAACAAGGTTTATCCGTGCTTTTGAGCATTTTAACCTTGAAAAATGGTACGGCGATGTTCCATTGATCAATTATAATATCACTGCGGATCAGTCAAAAACCGTATCGCGCACACCTAAGGCGGATGTTATCAACTTTGTGGTTTCTGAGCTGGAAGCTATCGTTCCCGATCTTCCGTCAAAAGACGCATTGGCCGCAGCCGAAAACGGCAGGATAACCAAAGGCGCGGCCTTAGCGCTTGAGGCAAGGGTTTTACTATACCAGGGCAACAGGATGGCAGATGTGGTGACCGTTTGTGAAAAGCTGATAAATGATCAGGCTACCAACGGAACTTATTCTTTAAACTCAAGCTATACAGCTTTGTTCAGCGATCCGGCTACGAACAAAACCAATAACGAAAGTATATTATCATTGCAGTATGTGCCAACCAAACGTACCTGGCAGGATTTCTGGGACTTTGCACCCGTATCCGTTGGTGGCCGCGTAAACTCAATGGCGCCAACACAGGAACTGGTTAATGATTACGTTATGATGAATGGCAAAGCCATTACCGACGCTGGTTCCGGCTATGATGCAAACAACCCTTATGCCAACCGCGACCCTCGTCTTACCGCAACTATAGTTTATGATGGATATAAATGGGATGCTGAAGGCGGAGCCAACGGAACAACAAAAACTATCTACATTAAACCCGGAAGCGACCCGTCAGACAATGCAGCTAACCCGAACGGTCCTGACGAATATGTAGGCGGTCGCCAAAGCTCATCACCAACGGGTTATTACTGGCGCAAGTATTTTGATCCGAGTGCTCAAACTTCTTATGTTTCGGGCTTGAACCTGCACCTGATCAGGTATGCTGAGGTATTGCTTGATTATGCTGAGGCCAAGAACAGCCTCGGGCAGATGAATGCCACTGTTTGGAATGAAACTATCGGCGCCTTACGAAAAAGGGCAGGCTTTACCGATCCGGGTGCATTAAACTATCCGGCATCGGGCGATATGACCAACATCATCCGCGCCGAAAGAAGGGTAGAACTGGCGCTCGAAGGCCTGCGTGCCGATGATATCAGGAGGTGGAAAACCGCCGAAACCGTTATGAACGGATATGCGCATGGTGCACAATTCTCAGGCGACCCATCAACCGATAACGGTTTTATCAGGGCACAAAAAAGGACGTTTAACCCTGCCAGGGATTACCTGTGGCCTTTGCCAAGCGGCGATGTCACCCTCGATAAAAATTTGAAACAGAACCCGGGCTATTAATCATTAACAGTAAAAGAAAATGAAAAAGATATGTTTATTAAGCCTGTTGGTGATGTTATTTGCCCTGGCTTTAAACTCCTGCAAAAAAGATGTGAAAACACTTGATACGGGCGTCCAGCCGGTAACGGTAATCAACGCTCCGTCAAACGATACAAGTATAACCATTGCGCCTACTACGGGCACAAGCGTGGTGTTCAAATGGGCGCCAAGTTCAACTGCATCAACCGGTTTGGTTTTATACGAGGTGGTATTTGATAAAGCCGGCGGCGATTTTAGCAAGCCGGTATACAAAGTGGTTTCAGATGGCTCCGGGGTACAGGCCCAGGCTACCATCACACAAAAGACCCTGAATACCATTGCTAATGCAGCAGGTATAGCCGCTTTGTCTTCAGGTACACTCAAATGGGCAGTTGCTACATCAAAAGTAACCACCAATCAGGTAAGCACGGTAAGCCACACACTACAGGTAACAAGGCCTGCCGGTTTTGCAACCGTTCCGAATACTATATACTTAACAGGTTCGGCTACCGAACAAGGTACAGATGTATCAAAAGCGATTGCATTTAAAAAGATAAGCGATGGTGTTTTTGAACTTTATACCTCACTGCAGCCCGGTACGTATAAATTGATCGACAATACCAGCGGCACGCCTACTACTTACTCTATCAATGGCCCGGCCATCGTATTGAACGGCGAAACAACAGTAACCGGCAGCAAAACCGTATATCGCATCTCGCTCGATTTCGGTAATGCCGCGGTAACGATCACCCAGATCGTTTCCGTAAATATGTTCCTGGCGATTGATAATAAGATATGGTTTACCCTGCCCTACGTTGGCAACAGCCAGTGGGAACTGGATGGAGCTGCCGTTGTTATTCCACAGGAATCGTGGGGTGATGAAAGCCGCTATAAATATGAGTTTATAGTGAAAGATGCAGCAAACAATCAATCAACCGAATGGTACGGAAGCGCTAATCCGGACAATCCGGACCCGACAACAAGCACGCCGCTATCGTACTTTTACATGTACTCACTCCCGGCAAGCAGCGGAACATTTGATAACTGCTTTAAGATGGTACCGAGCTACAGCGGTAAAAATTGCAATATCAACGTGAACTTTAGTCCTTCCATTACACAATACACCAACAGTGTTACACTGCAATAATCATATTCAACAGGTCGCTATTATAAAAAGTAGCGACCTGTTATAAAATCCATATACCATGAAATTCAAATACATTAACCTCCTGCTAACCTTATTATCATTTGCAGGTATAGTATTAATCAGCTCCTGTTCCAAAAAAGGCGATCCCGGTGTGAATAATAAACCCCCGGATACACCTGTTACGGTAAAGCCTGTCACGTATAATTATTCGTTACTGGCCGATTCATTACAGGCGGCTACTTACAATACCTTTATATCGGCTAACCGTAATTATTTTGTGCAGAATAATACAGGTACAACCACTTTCAATTACTGGCCGCAGGCGCATATGCTTGATGTTTTACTGGATGGCTATTTGCGGACAAATAACTCGCAGTACACACTGCGCATGAAGGCATTGCTGAATGGTATTAAGATACAGAATGGCGGAGCTTATCCCAATGAGTTTTATGACGATATGGGTTGGCTGGCAAATGCAAGCCTGAGGACTTACAATGTGAATAAGGATGCAGACTATTTGAATGTAGCACAAACCTTATATACTGAAATAAAGGGTGGCTATAACTCAACCGCGGGCGGCGGTATAGCATGGCAAAGAAACCAGTTGTACTATAAAAATATTCCGTCGACTGGGAACGCTGCTATATTGGCAGCGAGATTTTACGAGTTAAACGGAAATGCAGCAGACCTTACACTTGCCAAAAGCTTATATACATGGATGAAGACAACCCTGGTTACTACAGGCGGAGTAGTCTATGATGGCATAAACCGTAACCAGGACGGGGCAATAGATTATTGGGAATTTACTTACAACCAGGGCTTATTTATTGGTTCGGCTGTCGAGCTTTATAATTGCACCAAAGATGCCAGCTATTTACAGGACGCTATACTTGTTGCCAATAACTTGATTGCTGACCCTAACCTTACACTGAATGGAATTTTAAAAAGCGAAGGACAAGGCGACGGCGGTTTATTTAAGGGAGTTGCAGTGCGGTACCTTACAGCGCTTGTTGAACTTACAGCCCTGGATGATGCCAACCGTACAAAATATGCCGCATTTTTACAAAGAAATGCGCAAACGCTTTATTATAAGGGTATAGCCCGGCCAACATATATGATAAGCCCCGACTGGGCAGTTCAACCTTCGGGTGGTACCGATCTGACAACCCAGTTAAGCGGGGTAATGATGATCGAAGCAGCAGCAAAACTAAAAGCCGGGTCGTTAATCCAATAAATAATACCTGCCTGTACAACACGGCTCTCAGAAAAAAATTAAGATAATAGTATGAAGAAAAATATTGTAACAGTCGTTTTGTTTCTGCTGGTAACAAGTTATTTGCAGGCTCAAAAATCTCCTGTTAATTATGTTAATCCCCTGCTTGGGACAGCTACCTTATGGGATCCTAAGGATCTTGGGTTTGTACCTACCCACCGTACCTGGGGCGCAGAAGTATTCCCTGGATCATCATTGCCCAATGCAATGGTGCAGCTCACGCCTGTTACCCAGTTTCATAGCGGTTCAGGCTACCAGTATGAAGATACGGTCATCTATGGTTTTGCACATACCAGTAAAGGGCATTGGAATTTATGCCATGTGCCTTTAATGCCTGTTACCGGGCAGATTGATGCAGATAACTATAAATCTGCCTACAGTCATAAAAAAGAATCTGCCCACCCGGGCTATTACCAGGTTTACCTGGAACGGTATGGTATCAGCGCCGAATTAACATCAACACTACGGTGCGCTTTCCATAAATATACTTTTAAGCCGGGTGCAGCTAAAGAACTCATAGCAAACCTGTCTCTATCCAACGAAAGGGTAAAAAGCTGGGATATACATCAGGAAAACGCAAACGTTTTTACAGGCTTTCAGCAAGCCGGCGAAAAAATTTATTTCTACGCCGTTACCAATCATAAAATAAGCAAGATCGACTCGGTAAAAAAAGATAAGAAGATTGTACCTGTAGTTGATTTTGTTAACGAAAATAAACCGCTTGAACTTCAGATAGGCTTTTCATTTGTCAGCGTAAAAAATGCTAAGGAAAACCTGGAAAAGGAAATGCTCGGAAAAAGTTTTGACCAGGTTAGGGGCGAGGCAACGGCGACCTGGACTAAGCTATTATCAAAAATTTCGGTTATGGGAGGTACAGAGCGGCAGAAAGGCATATTTTATTCATGTCTTTACCGTTCATTCCTTTGGCCAGCTTTACGCAGCGACGCAAACGGCGATTACACAGATCTGAGCGGCAAAGTGGTAAATAAAGGGTTTAATTATTATACTGAGCCATCGCTTTGGGATGATTACCGTAACAAGTTGATTCTGTTAGGACTGCTTTCGCCACAGGTAACAAATGATGTGATTAAATCATTGATCGACAAAGGTAAAATAACTGGCTTTATGCCCACTTTTTTTCACGGCGATCACGCATCGGTATTTATCACAGGTTCGTATCTGAGGGGATTGAGAGATTACGATGTAAATACAGCCTACAAGTTAATGCTAAAAAATGCAACGGTTGAGGGAACCAGGAAGTATGTAGACGAATACAATACAAAAGGATATATATCGGAACTTGATATTGCTAATCCTGTTACAGAAACAGTGACCAAGGCAGCCGTTACCAAAACGCTGGAGTATGCTTATGACGATTATGCTGTAGCGCTGTTGGCCAAACAATTAAAAGATACAGCAAGCTACCGTATGCTGATGAAAAGAACCGGCAATTATAAAAATGTATTTAACCCGGCAACCGGGTTTATGGAAGGACGGCTTGCCAATGGCGATTGGGTAAAGAACTTTAACCCGTATTATCCTTATTACGAATACATGTACCGCGAGGCCAATGCCTGGCAATCCTCATTTTTTGTTCCGCATGATGTGCAGGGTTTGATAGGTCTTTATAAAAGTAAACATGCTTTTGAGCTTAAGCTTGATTCACTTTTCTCCATTCCATGGAAAGGATATGAGGCCTACAATATATCGGGCTTTATAGGTCAGTATTGCCAGGGAAACCAGCCCGACCATAGTTATGCATTTTTGTACTATTTTGTTGGGAAGCAGGAAAAATCGCAGGCAATATTAGATAGTATCATGAACCATTTTTATGATCTGGGTAATGAACATTTGTCGTATGCAGGAATGGACGATGCAGGTGAAATGTCGTCATGGTATGTATTTAATGCCATGGGCTTTTATCCGTTTTCTCCGGCCGACCCTAAATATATTGTCTCGGTACCACTATTTGATAAAGTGCGGATACAATTAGCCAATGGCAAAACCTACACAGTCATTAAAAAGAATCGCGGGAAAAAGATCACAAATTTATCTTACGGAGGTAAAAAAATAAACGATTATTTTATCCCTGATAAAGAATTAAAAGAAGGCAAACAGTTGGAGATAATCACCAAATGAGATCCCCACTACTTTTTTGAAAGGACGGTAATGCACCTCTCTAACTAATTAAAAAGCCTTCAATTTTTGTTGAAGGCTTTTAATATTTAACGCAATCAGCGGCATTTGTTTAATTAAACATTATTTAGCTGCGGGATGATTACTGCTAAATGAATCCCTGAACATTTTCCAGCCGGCAGATGTTTTTTTCCATAAGACCAAAAATTTACCATCATCAGTCACTGTACCTTTATCATCAATAGATTGCCATTGCCCTAATTCTGTCACATATTCCTTGCCGTCGCCATAAATAGCAGTAGTAATGAATTTGCCATTTCGCAAGCCCGCATCATAACCGAGTTTAAAGAATGCAAGAGCACCTTTACGCCCGTAGACTGGTTGGGCGTTTGGCGGCAGGATTATACAATCGTCCGCATAACGGTCAGCGAAAATTCGGGCATCGTTCTTCACAAATGATGAAAAATAAATGCCGTTGCTTGCAGCAATTGCCTTTTTAGCTTCTGCTAATTCCGATTTCGATTGAGCATGGCTCTCATTAAGGTAAAGAATGGAAATTACAGCTAATATGCTTGTAATTAAGAATTTTTTTGTTTTCATTTTTTAATATATTAAGTCGATTTACTGATCTTAACAAAAGTAAACCCTGTTGAACAAACAGGATTGTAAAAAAACGAACAAGGGTATTTCTAACGAACAATAATTTTTCACAATATCATTATCTTTGAGTGTGAGAGATCAGGTATTTTTTCCATCAGAAACTTTAAAACCTTTTATAAAGTGTTACTGGACTTGCTGCCACCCTGCTGATGTGTTGGAAGTAATGTACCCGAGTGGATCGATGGAATTGTGTATTGATATTTCAACATGCGATACTGTAAGGCATAGGGGGGACAGGTCGATGAAGGTGCCTAAATTAGAGCTATTAGGACATTGGACCATCCCGATAAAGGCCGCCATTAAAAAAGGTAATACCTGCCTCATCACCCGGTTCCATCCTCATGCCAGCTCGCTTTTTTTTCCAAATGCAGCCTCCGACTTCACCAACGAATCCATTGATCTGTGCGATGTTTTCAACAAAGGATCAAATGATTTTTATGACCGCTTAATGGAACAGCGATCGCTTCAGCAGAAAATAACAGTTCTTGAAGAATTTCTGATTCAGCGGTTAATCATGAATAGAAAGAGTCATCATCAATTGAAGTTGGTTGAGGATTTGTGTAACCATGTTTATGACGAAAGCAACCCCTTCAACATCCAAAACTTATCGGCCCGCTATGGATTTTCTGAACGTTATATTCAAAAACTTTTTAATAGCTGGGTTGGTATAACGCCACAAAAATTTTTTGCTGTTCAGCGGTTTAATAAAAGCCTTGAACTGATTCGGTCATCAGCGGAATCATTAACTTCAATAGCTTTTGAGTGTGGTTACTACGATCAGGCCCACTTTATTAAAGAGTTTAAATCTTATACAGGATTAACGCCAACCCAGGTGAAAATGCTTTAACTTTCCAATAGCGGCAACTTCTGAAACCAGATCGTAAACAGCATTAAGTAAAAACGAGTATTAAAGTGTTTAGCGGTTGAGCTATTAAAACCTGAATGTCATTTCGAACGAGGCACGAGGAGAAATCTTCTGCAATATTTAGGTCGGCTACTTGCATGGCATCAACGTTAACTGCAGAAGATTTCTCTCTGTCGTTCGAAATGACAACATTTTTTATAATTAAGTTTTCGAGAATTCTAACCGCTAAACACGTTTGCAATAATCCAGTAGGCACCTTAATTAGGATTTATTATACCCGTGTTGTCAATATGGAACAGAATTCTGATAGGCAAATATGTTTTAGAATGAAAATATCTATATTAATTACTATAAATTCTATAGATTTAGTAGTTTTATAAAAATAATTATATATTTGCCCCGGAAAAATATATTAAAATGAACTCCTATTCATTTCCACAGCGTGGATCCTTAGTTTTTCAATTAATGCTTAACTCATCAGAGTTGATGCAAATGACCTGTTGTTGTTGCTAACAACCGGTATTCCTTTAATCTCCTTTTATTTAGTGATCCGGTTTCAGAATAAAGATGTTATAAGTCAACATCTTCCAGGAATATTCAAATCCGTTTCAAACAAATTTAAACACACAGCATGATATAGAAATTTACTCCCCTAAAAGCAAACCGGCAAGGAAGCCTTGCCGGTCAATTCATGACAGATCAGCGTAACGCCAATCACTAACTGGTCTGCACTAAGTTTTACTAACGAATTATCATTAACATAAAACAGTCAAATATAATGCATATATATATCCGTGACAAACGGTTGCCCTCCCTGTCGGGATACCTTTTTAGTTTGTTCTTTCTTTTCATAATACACGGCGCCTCAGCACAAAAAGATCAGGCCATTATTAATTCAAGGCTTGATGGTATTGTTACCGATAGTGTTACAAAACAACCCATTGCCGGTGTAACCCTCCGTATAAAAAGTGTTACCCACTCTGTCGCCACAGGTTCAGACGGACGGTTTACTTTTATTACAGGACAAAAATTCCCATACACTTTAGTAGTAAGCTTTGTGGGGTATAAAACAAAAGAAGTTGTTGCCGATGGCAGCCCCATAGCCATACAACTTGCTGAAAATACGAGCCAGTTGGGGCAGGTGGTGATAGTGGGTTATGGCACCCAGAAAAAAAGCGACCTGACCGGCGCCATAGCTTCAATACCCAAAAACCTGCTGAATCAACCAGCCTCATCATTTGATAACCTGTTACAGGGCTCCGTCTCAGGGGTTGCCGTTACCCAAAATTCTGGTCAGCCCGGCAGTACGGCTACTATTCGTATTCGTGGCGGTAATTCTATTTCGTTTGGAAATTCCCCGTTGTATGTAATAGATGGTTTTATCATCTATAATAATAATGATTACACCAATGTAGGGGCTAATGGTACCAGTGTAAATGCGTTATCAACCATCAATCCCAATGATATAGAATCAATAGAAGTGCTTAAGGATGCTTCTGCTACGGCCATATACGGTTCGCATGGTGCCAATGGTGTGGTGATCATTACTACCAAAAGAGGCAAGAAGGGAACTAATAATATTAACTTCAGCAGCTATTATGGCAGGCAGAAGGTTTCCAAAACCCTTGATCTGCTGAACGCCTCGCAATGGGAGTCATTAGTGAATGATGTGAATGTAAGCGATGGCGCTCCTCAAACCTTTTCAGCAACGCAGATAGCCTCTGCAGGAGCTGGTTCAAACTGGCAGCAAGCCGCACTGCGTACTGCGCCTGTGTTAAATGATGAGTTAACCATATCCGGGGGGGATGAGAAGTCGAGATATCTTATTTCCGGGAATTATTTTAACCAGCAAGGAACGATCCTGAACACCGGATTTAAAAGATACTCCGCGCGTGTCAACTATGAAAAAAACATATCTGACAAGTTCAAAGTAACGACGAATGTTTTTGGAAGCCAGTCATTAGAAAAAAAGCTATATGGAAGCTCCTATAATAGCATCAATTTCAGCAATGCATTTGCCACTTTATTAACAACATCTCCGCTTGCATTGATAAGAAACCCGGATGGTAGCTATAATATCACTAATCCTTATCTGCCAACTCCTACTAATCCATTACAGGATATCGCAACAACCATAAATAACACCACGCTTAACCGTGTTTTGGGAAATGTTGCTGGAGAGTATAAAATAATCCCGGACCTAACACTGAAAGTTAGCGCTGGTGTTGATATTTTAAACACTTCTCAAAACTATTATGCCCCATCTTACACCGGCTCACCGGCTGGTGGCTCAACTGGCTATGCGGCAAGTGGGTATGCTTCAATAGGAGCTGGTAACGAGCTTAGCTGGCTGAATGAAAACACGCTGACTTACGACCATAACTTTGATAATACCCACTTTTTAAATATCCTTGCAGGTTACACTACTCAATTTACACAATTCAGTTCGTCTGTAGCTTCGGCACAAAAATTCCCGAATGACCTGACAACCTTTAATAACCTGTCCTATGCCGGGGTAGCTAACCTCCCCACATCCATAGCATCCAGCCAGGCGCTCAATTCTTATTTGGGCAGGGTAAATTATTCCTATTTACATAAGTATAATATTACTCTTTCAGCACGTGCAGACGGATCATCAAAACTGGGTGCAAATAATAGATGGGGATACTTTCCATCGGCTGGCTTTTCGTGGAATTTAGACAAGGAAGACTTTTTTAAACCTATTGTAAATACAATCAATAGTTTGAAGCTACGTTTATCTGCAGGGCAAACAGGTAATTCGGAAGTGCCACCTTATAGTTCGTTATCGGCTTTATCACCTACCAACTATTACTTAGGCGGAAAATTGGTTACCGGCATTGCACCACTACAACTGCCAAATCCAGACTTGAAATGGGAAACTACCACTCAATACGATGCTGGTTTTGACCTGGGGTTATTTGACAACAGGATCAGCCTGACATTCGATGCTTATTTCAAAAAAACAACCAACCTGTTGCTTAATGTTCCGTTGCCGCTTTACACAGGCTATGCAAGTGAACTGGAAAACGTGGGAAGCGTACAGAACAAGGGTATAGAGCTCGGCATAAATACAGACAATATTAAATCGGATGATTTTAGCTGGAAGACCAATATTACGTTTACAGCAAACAACAACAAGGTATTAAGCCTGGGGCCTGGTGTTACAAGTTTCTTTCCTATAGCGCCAACAGGACAGGTTTCGCCTGTGATTGTAAAGGTAGGCCTCCCGGTTGGTACCTTCTGGGGTTATTCGACCAACGGTTTGCTTACTGCGAGTGATCTTGCAAACGGAACTCCGGTATTGGCAGGCGTGCCACAGCAAGTGGGCGATACCCGATATGTTGATTCTAATCACGATGGTAAGATCACTACTACAGATAAACATAGTTTGGGTAGTGCCCAGCCTAAATTTACTGGCAGTTTTACCAATACGCTCACTTACAAACACTTTGATCTTTCTGTATTCTTCCAGGGCTCATATGGCAGTAAGATATTCAACCTGCTTCAGCAAACCCTTGAAAGACCTACCCTTTCGCTCAATGCATCAGCCACACTGTTAAACAGGTGGAGTTCTTCAAATCCAAACGGTACTGTTGCAAGGGCTACCGATTCTCCTGTGCCCCAGGTAACTGACAGGTATATTGAAAATGGCTCATACCTGAAACTAAAGAATGCATCTTTTGGCTACACGTTCGACAATGCGGTTGCTGCTAAAATACATGCAAAGCTGATCCGGGTTTACGTTTCTGCGCAAAACCTTTTAACCATAACCAAATACACAGGGCTCGATCCGGAGGTAAGCTTCTATGATAATGACAATACCAAGCAAGGTATAGATTATGGTACTTATCCTCCTGTAAGGACTTTCCTTGCCGGCCTTAGTGTTACTTTCTAAAAATTAGTATTCAGAAAATGAAAAAGATATCCTCAAATAAAATTATATGGTTTATCACGATAGTTGCAATTACGGCTTCTTACTCGTGCAAAAAACTAACAGAAGACCCAAGCTCTGTTATTGTATCGGCGCAATTTTACAAAACACCGTCCGACGCTACTACTGCGGTAAATGCAGTATACAGTTCTTTAAACAGCGATCCCAATGCTGATTTCCCTTTATATGGACGTCAATTAAACCTGCTGGTGGAAAACGGCAGTGATAACCAGGTATACAGCCCCAGCAATACCAACCCCGACGTTAGGGCGCTTGGAACGACTACCTACATTTCATCAAACAGCCGAATTCAAAAAGTTTGGCAACAGCTTTATTACGGCATTAACCGGGCTAATATAGCCGTTGACAATATCCCTGCAATCCAGATGGATACGGCCTTACGTGCACGTCTGGTGCGTGAATCAAAATTCATTAGGGCGTTGTTATATTTTGATTTGGTACGCTTATATGGAGCAGTACCTCTGATATTACATAACCCTAATAGTATAGACGCTAATGCACTATTAGTACCAAGAACATCTGTCGATTCAGTTTATAAACAGATAATTACTGATCTTAAAGATGCTACCAGCTTGCCTAAATCATATACCGGAAGCAATCTTGGCAGGGCTACAGGCGGGGCAGCGCATACACTACTGGCAAAGGTTTACCTTACACGGGGAGATTGGACCAATGCTGTTGCCGAACTTAATATCGTCATTAACGGAGGTTACGGATATGGCCTTTTCCCTAAATATTATGATGCTTTTCAAAAGGCCACCAAGAATGGTGTTGAGCATATTTTTTCAGCGCAGTTTGAAACCAACCTGGGTGCAGCAAACAGTACACAGTTTTTAAGCGAAAGCTTCACAGCATTCAACCCTAATACCTGGCCCATAGATGTCCCCGCCGATAGCAGCCTTTATAAATTGTTTAGTCCTACTGATACCCGGAGAGCCGTAACATTTTATAGTTCGGTTTATAACGCTGCAACCGGGCAAACGGTAGTTTTTAATAACCCCTATGCGCCTTACTTTAACAAATTTGTTGACTATAGCCTTACACCATTAAGCACACAAGCGCAAAGCGGCGTCAATTACCCTGTATTGCGTTATGCTGATGTATTGCTGATGTATGCAGAGGCGCAAAATGAAATAAACGGGGCTCCTACAGGCGATGCCTACAATGCCATTAACCAGGTAAGGAACAGGGCAAATGTACCCAACTTAACCCCAGGCTTAAGCCAGTCGGCTTTCAGAGATTCAGTTTTTTTAGAAAGGAGAAAGGAGTTTATACAGGAAGGACACCGCTGGTTCGACCTGGTAAGGCAGGGAGGGACAACACTTGTAGATGCCCTGCACAAAATACCCGCAAAATCCGCAGCGAGCACAAAGAACAACCTGTTTCCGATCCCGTTGGTCGAGATACAGCTTAACCCAAAACTCACACAGAATCCCGGATATAATTAAATCATAAACTCTTAAAAAACAAGCATTATGACACTATCAGACGTATCACTCATCGGAAAAAAGATATTGGTAGGCATTGTTGTCACCATTATTCCATTTATCATCATTGTTGGAAGCTTATGGGCAACACAGCACCTGCTTACTCATCATTCAGCTGAAAAGAAATCAGTTCAAACACATTAAAAACCAAATGTTATGAAAATAGAAAAAGCCACTAAAAATCAGATCGTAAGGAATGCTGTCCTTAGTCTGTTCATTTACTTACTTCCTGTCGCGCTCATGTTCATCACCTTTCTGATAACAGGCCAGCGCCCGTGGGAAAAAAAGTCACCTAAAACAGAAAGTGTAAAATCATTAACCAACAAAAACAATCAGAACAATGGAAGCGACGATTGATTTCATCAAAAAAATAATAGATAACCTGAATGGGATCGGGTTTCCTTTTTTAGTATTCGCCATTGGCATACTTGAATTTTCATTTGGGTTATACAGAGGTAAATGGCCCAAAAACGAAAAATGGGTTGATATAACAAGTTTTGCCTTATCCAGATTAGCGGTGCAGCCTGTTGTTGCCTACTTCAGCCTGCGCTTTTTACCGCTTATACTTCCCGATGCAAAAAATGTGTTTAGCTGGGTGCCTTTTCTTTGGGGATTTATAATCATAGCAGTAGCAGATGATCTTACCCAATACTGGTATCACCGTTTGCATCACCAGGTGCCATGGTTATGGCGTTTTCACCGCACACATCATTCGGCATCGTACATGGGTATGGCTATGGCCAGCAGGCAAAATGTAATTTACACCATCTTTTTTTCACAGATATATCTTACAGCGGCGCTGGTTTACCTGGGGTTGGGTATTCCGACGATAGCTGTAAGAGTCATTAAGTCAACCATTACCACTTTGGCTCATTCCAGCATTCCCTGGGACAAGCCGCTTTATAAATACAGGTTGCTAAACCCAATAGCCTGGGTATTGGAGCGCCTGATCTCCACACCGGCAACTCATCATGCCCATCATGCTGCTACTACCGATGATGGTGTGGGCCATTACAAAGGCAATTTTGGCAACATGTTTTTTTTGTGGGATATAATTTTTGGCACAGCGCTCATATCACGCAAATACCCTAAAGCATATGGCATATCGCATTACAATGGCGATCAATGGACTGCACAGTTGCTTTGGCCTTTATTCAAATCAAAAGTCGAAGGCAGTGAGCTTGCTCCCAATGGACCTATGGTACGCATAGAGAACGATTATGAGGCTTTAGCTAAACGCGACAAAGAAAAAGCAAAAGTTACATCCGGGATAGATATAGTCCCTGTTTTTTCTAACAACTAATCAATCAGCATAGAAAATGAATATCTCAAATAAACGCATAACCCTGGCAGCTTTACTGCTGTCGGGGTTATTAACGGCCAGCACCAGCTACGCGCAAAATATAACCCAGCAGCAGCAACCCTTTCAGGGGGTAATTGGCAAAACCCTTGCCGATTCTAAGGAATCGTGGACAACTCCGGTTAAAGCACCCAAAGGAGCACCAAATGTGGTATGGATATTATTGGATGATGTAGGCTTCGGAGCGTCGTCAACCTTTGGCGGCCTCATAAAAACGCCAAATTTTGATACCCTTGCACAACTTGGCTTGCGCTATACTAATTTTCATACCGCAGGCATTTGCGCGCCTACCCGCTCTGCATTATTAACAGGCCGGAATCATCATTATGTACATATGGGAGGCTTTGCACATACCTCGCTATCTGCCGGTTTTCCGGGATATGACGGGCGCATACCATCTGATAAAGGGACGATTGCCGAAATATTGCGTGAGAATGGGTACAATACTTTTGCCGTAGGTAAATACGGTTTAACACCAGATGAAGATGCAACCGATGCCGGACCATTTGACAGATGGCCCTCCGGTAAAGGCTTCGACCACTTTTTTGGCTTCTTAGGCTCACAAACAGATCAATACAAACCCGACCTGGTTGAGGAGAACGCACATGTTACTCCTGACGGCCGCAACCTGAATGAGCAGATTACCGATAAGGCCATTTTTTACCTGACAAGGCAGCAGAGAGTAGCCCCTGATAAGCCGTTTTTCCTTTATTATGCCCCGGCCGCAACCCATGCCCCTCACCAGGTTAGCCATGAATGGAGCGATTTGTACAAAGGTCAATTCGATGAAGGCTGGGATGTTTTCAGGAAAAAGGTTTTTGAAAATCAGAAAAAGCTTGGCATTATACCAGCAAATGCTGTTTTGCCTGAAAGAAATCCGGCTATCAAGGCATGGGATTCTCTTTCGCCCGATGAAAAGAAGCTTTACGCCCGTTTTATGGAAGTTTATGCCGGATACTTAACCTATGCAGATGCACAGGTTGGCCGCCTGCTACAATATTTAAAATCAAGCAAACAACTCGACAAAACTTTAATTTTTGTAGTTATAGGAGATAATGGCGCAAGCAAGGAGGGTTCTCCCAATGGAGATATTGACCGGCAAATATTAACAAAACAGCATACTGAAGAAGAAAACATTCAGCATAACCTGGAAAAAACGGGCGAAATAGGCACCCCTGAGGGGACACAAACAAACTACCCCCTTGGATGGGCACAGGCAGCGAATACCCCGTTTAAATACTGGAAACAAGATGCTAATGCCGAAGGCGGTACGCGCAACCCTTTGATAGTTTACTATCCAAAAGCGATCAAAAACCCGGGAACGATACGTACCC
The DNA here is from genome assembly GCA_013286325.1 of Bacteroidota bacterium. Classification (GTDB taxonomy): domain Bacteria; phylum Bacteroidota; class Bacteroidia; order Sphingobacteriales; family Sphingobacteriaceae; genus Mucilaginibacter. The sequence continues at coordinate 17,201 of JABDFZ010000021.1, forward strand.
AATATGGGCATGTGATCGATTTGCTGCCTACTACACTGGAGGCCATAGGGATTAACCCTCCCGAATACATCCGCGGGATAAAACAGGATACACTGCAAGGCACTTCATTATTTTATTCGGTCAATGATGCATTGGCTGCATCAAGGCATCGTGTGCAGTATTATTACATATTCGGATCGAGGTCTGTTTATAAAGATGGCTGGAAGGCAGAGGTATATCACCATCCTGATTTTATAGATCTGACGAGCGTCGGAATCAAAGCCAAAACCGATTCTGCCAACAACTTTGATAAAGATGTTTGGGAATTATACGACCTGAATGCCGATTATACCGAGCGTATAAACCTGGCATCAAAATATCCGGATAAGCTAAATGAATTGAAGTCGCTTTATGACGAACAGGCCAAAAAGTACTATATTTATCCATTTATAGACTGGGAAGACGTACTAAAAGGAAGGATCCATCATATAGTTCCCCCGCAAACAGATGCGTCAAAAGTGAATTATAATAAGTAAGCATTGTTTTATGAGACAATCATATAAACTTCTATTGTTTCTGCCATCATTGCTTTATTCGTGCAGACAAAAGCAAACAGTTACCGATAGTGCCGGCACACCGGTAACTGTTGCCGAACATAAAAAAAAACTTTGCTGCGAATCTAATATTCCGGCCCGGTTCCCGTCATTGCATAAAAGTGTGATACATTTTGCCTCATTTGAAAATAACCCCGGTAATAAACATGCCGGTATGGTATGGATAAAACCGGGAACATTTATGATGGGGGCCGATAATAAACAAGCCGATGCAGATGAGTATCCGAAACATAAAACAACGGTGCACGGTTTTTGGATGGATGCTACCGAAGTGACCAATGTTGAATTTGCGCTCTTTGTACATGCAACCGGATATATCACAACGGCTGAACGGAAGCCTGATTGGAATGAACTTAAAAAACAATTACCTGCGGGCACAGTAAAACCACCTGATAGCTTACTTGTTCCGGCATCGTTAGTGTTCAGTCCTCCGTCTCACCCTGTACCTTTAGACGATTACAGCCAATGGTGGGCTTGGGAAAAAGGGGCAAACTGGCGTCACCCGCATGGCCCGGGAAGCAATATAAAAGGGAAAGAGAATTATCCGGTAGTACATATTTCGTGGTTTGATGCGGTTGCTTATTGCAAATGGGCCCGGAAACGACTACCAACCGAAGCGGAATGGGAGTGGGCAGCACGGGGCGGATTGCAGAACAAGTTATATCCGTGGGGCAATGAGCAGATAGATGAAGGTAAAGTAAAGGCAAATACCTGGCAGGGGCATTTCCCGGACCGTAATACTTTAAGGGATAAATTTTATGGATTAGCACCCGTGGCTTCTTTTGCTCCGAATGGCTATGGATTATATGACATGGCTGGCAATGCCTGGGAGTGGTGTGCCGATTTTTACAATAATCAGTATTATAAAACAATAACTAACGGGGTTATTGATCCAAAAGGCCCGGCAAAGAGTTACGATCCGGATGAGCCATATGCGAAGAAAAGAGTGATAAGGGGTGGATCGTTTTTATGTAATGAAAGCTATTGCACCGGCTATCGTGTAGCACGGAGAATGAAGAGCACCGAAGATAGTGGCATGGAGCACTTAGGTTTCCGGTGTGTGCAGGATAACTGATTAAACGGGGTGCCGGTTTGTGGCACCCCGTTATTCAACTTATTTAAAATCCAGATCGCCAACATATACAGTTCCGTCCTTTTCTTTTTTCATTTGCAATACAATCAACTCCTTTTTTTCCTGCGGAGTGCCATAATGGGTAAATAGCTCGGCCATAATTGTGGTTGGGCCGGCAATGGTTGCTTGCCTGTCGCCATAATAATTGATCTCAATTTTATAGGTTCCCTTAATTGCTTTTTTTAGAAGGAATTGTTCGGGGCCAAAACCCTGTGTCATATCATGCGAAATACGGCCGCCAATTTCTGTACGGTTATGACTGTAATAACACTTCTCGTTATTAGGATCGGTTACCCAAAGATCAATGTCGGTATTATTCATGTTCCAGTCCATAACAATGCGGATATCAACAGGCATTGGTTTTATAAGCGTTTTAGGAATTGCTGATAAGTTTAGCTTCCCTTTGTTTAAAGCAATTATCCTGTTTATTTCGGGTAAAAATATCTCTTGTATACCATCATAAAGGTCATCAGCATCGGGATTATAACTCTTTGTCATTGCTGTATATAATACATCCAGTGCTTTTTGATGCTCACCTGCATCTTCTAATGCCAAACCATAATCACGGTAACTTTGAGGATCCAAAGGGCGTAGCTCTGTAACTTTCCTGAAAGCAAAAACCTCTCCCTCAAAATCACCCAGCTGCTTTAATTTATAGCCCAGCATTTTGTATAGTTCATAGCTTTCCAGGTCTAATTCGGCCAGGTTGCTCAGTATACGCAGGCCGGTTTCTTTGTGGCCGGTTTTAATAAAGTAATCTGCTACGTCGAAATAAAAAACGGGATTGTTTTTGAATGCCAGCCTCAAATCAATGTATTTTTGATACTGATTGGCCTTATCCGCATTTTGTATGGTTTTTAAATAGTCGGCATCGGCTTTTTGATAGGTAATATTGATGCCTTTATGCTGGCTTTTCAGGATATCGGTTGTGTCGGCATTAGCTTGGCTTTTATTTTTAGTAGTTATTACTATTACGCCATTACTACCTCTGGCGCCATAAATTGTAGTTGCATTCGCGCCATTTAATACGCTCGTTGATTCAACATCATTTGGATTAACGTTTGATATATTGTCAACAGGCACCCCATCAACAACATATAATGGCTGAGCGCCGTTATCAGCGCCCGACGCACCCCTCAGGCGCACTTCAGCGCTCTCACCGGCAACAGCTGAAGACTGTGGGGCCACTTGCACACCTGCCACCCTTCCGGCCAAGCTTGATGAAATGCTTTTATCCGGTACAATTAGCAAATCGGCATTAGTGACAGTTTGTACCGAATAGGTTACCTCAGTTTTGCGCTTGGCAACACCATAACCCACAACAACAACTTCGTTTAAAGAACTGGCCGACGGTTGAAGCATGATACTGCCCAATGATGGCCCCGATACCCTAACCTCTTTGGCGTGATAACCAATAAAAGATATTGTTAATATATTACCCACTCGTCCGCTAATTGTAAAACTGCCATCTGCATTGGTAACAATGCCTGTATCCGTTCCTTTAATCCTTACACTAGCACCCTGTATAGGTAGACGGTCATCCTGACCTATAATTTTACCGGTAATGATGTTCTGATCACTTCCCTGCCTTGTGTTATGAGTATTTGCTGTAGAAGATGTATTAGCCGATGCTCTTTTCACTGGAATTTTAGGTGCTTTAACCGTTGCCCCCCACCATTCGCTAAGTGCTGTTTGCATATTCTCAGCCGCAGTAAGGTTTTCCTTTGCAGAAGGAAGATCACTGCCACCCCGTTGCTTCATTATAGCATCGAATTGAGCCCGTAATTCTACAGGTGGTTCAATATCGTACTGGATGTAATCGTTTACCGTTTCTAAAACAATTAACGAAGTATTTCGGGTAACAATACCAAAACGCTTACCGAGCGACTCAATATCCTGCCTGTTGGTTTTGTAGTTAATATCTAACTCTGTTATCTTTTTTTGCGCCCATAATTTAGCCACATCAATGTTATCAACCGAGTTTTTCTGCAGATCTAAGGTTACCTGTTTTTCATAACTTACCTTATTGCCATAGCCATATTGTAAAGTGATGGTTTGATTAGGATTACGTGTAATGCCTGCCAGCGAAAATGTACGGTCAACCGCAACAGGTAAAGAAGGATAATTCTCTTCCATATCTGTTGCATTTTTTATTCCTAAAAAGCGCAACGGTTGTATGGTTAAGCTGTTTAACGCTTTCCCGATATCATCTTTGGTTAAATCTATAAGCTCGCCATGCGTTTTAAGAGCTATCCATTTCAGGTTACTATAGTCGGCAGCTGCTGATGAAGTAATACAATAAACGGGTTTATCGCTCAATTTTATTGTGTTATCTCCAAAGGTTTGATGCCCGTCGCTCATCAGCAAAAATTCATCAGCAGTATATTCCGGCAATTTAATGTTCCCAAAATTGGTTGCACCATCATATACAGTATGTTCCAGGTCGGTTTTAAGCGATTCCCAGTTGCCATTATTGACTGTATATTCTTTTCTTTTTGAGACTGTATTGCTAAAAGTTACCAAAGTGATTTCTGCATTATCTACCTTTTTAAAATAAGAGTCGAGGAGCATAAATTCTTTCTTAAGGTCGCGGTTAGCCCCGCTCAACGAGGCATCCCACAATAAACCAATATGATGTGGCAAAGGCTTATTTATTGTTTGGGGGTGTAATATGGTATTAATAAAATAATAGTATTTGTTCCCTTGTTGCTGTATCATTACCTCGCTCGCATCCGGCGCTTTTGGTATGGAGAAGGATACGGGGCTATCAGGCACATAGTTCGTTTTTTCTACTGTTGCTGTATAGGTATTCTGGTGTTTATCAAATTTCAGGCTACCTTCACTATTACCATCGGTAACCGGGGCAGTTACGCTTTGTATTACTGATGCAGTCAATGAAAAATGCTGTATGGTATCTTTTATATGGAGAGGCAGGGCAAACATAAGATTTCCATTAGCTGCTAAAGGGATCTCTTCTTCGTAACCGATAATTACTGTACGGGTACTATGCGCATTAATAGGATATATGCGTGTACGAAAACTATTCCCCGCTACCTTCTCCAGTAATCCCGGATCGATCCTGCGGCGTTCGACGGATTCAAATACTACAGAGCCCTTCCCTCTGTCGACCGGAACAGCTTCCCGCATTTTTCCATTAATATCCAAAGCATAGCGGCTTATGCTAACGCCGTCGCTAAGCGGGAATATCAATGTTCCTTCCAAAATCCGGTCGGTAGAATTATAGAAAGTCATTTGCCAGGTAGTACGGCTAATATTGCCATAAATGGCAATGTCAATTTTTAGCTGCTGCAGCTGTACGCCATTATTGCTTTTTCCATCAACAGTGAGCTGTGGGGCCTGGGCGTGTGCAACCGGTATGCTTAATGCTAACAGCACAATTACCGGGAGTAATAAGATGTTTAGTTTTTTCATGGATCGCCTATTTTTCTATCAGATGCAAAAAAGAAACACTTTCCATAAACGGAGTGAAAAAAGAAGTAGAAGCAAAAGCCCTCCGACAAGCGGGTAGAGATTATATTTAAATAAGTATACAGATTTGTATATTTAATTGTATCTTTGTTAAATCAAATCAGACAATTATGAAACCAAGGGGACAGGCTGTAAAGGAAAAAATAATTGATACAGCAAGCAGGCTGTTTTATAACCAGGGCTATAACCTTACGGGCATCAACCAGGTGATAGATGAGGCTGATATTGCCAAGCGATCTTTATACAACCATTTCGAATCTAAAACGGATATTTTGCTGAGTTACCTGGACAGGCTCCAGGAAAACTGGTATAGAGATGCAGCGACTTTCCTGAAACCGTTTAAAGACCCTAAAGAAAAGTTGCTTGCCCTGTTTGATTACCGCATTCAAAATCAGCTTGAATTAAATTCGGGGGGGTGTGCATTTGTTAAAATTAATGCTGAAGCAGGCTGCACTGATGAAAGAATCCTGAAGCGGGCCCAAAAAAACAAAGACATGCTCAAATCTTATATAAACGGAATATTGACTGAATTCGAAGATATTTCTGCTACAGGTATGTCGCTCCAGGAACTTACCCAAATGGTTTACCTCATGATGGAAGGCGGGGTGACCAGCACTTCAATCTATAAAGATGTGAATGAACTAAGGTCTGCAAAAAAATTGCTGAATAAGCTTCTGTAAAAAAATTTGCCTTATAAATATACAAATTTGTCTACTTAATATTATGAAAAATATCACTTTAAAATCCCGATGGTTTATCCTGCTTATTGTACTTACAGCGCCACTGCTGTATGTTATTGATATTTTTATTATCAATATGGCAATATCAGATATTCAAAAGGGCGTTCATGCAAGCAACGCCCAGGTTCAACTGGTTATTGCCGCTTATTTACTTGGAAGTGCATCATTTCTAATCACGGGCAGCCGTACCGGAGATTACATGGGAAGGAAACGGGTGTTTTTTTGGGGAATGTTTTTTTTCACGCTAACATCCTGCCTCTGCGGCATTTCGCAAACTGCAACACAATTGAATGTAACCCGCTTTTTGCAGGGTGTTAGCTCCTCGTTTATGGTGCCCCAATCAATTTCGTTTATACAAGTGTTATTCACTGATCAGAAAGAAAGAGCGAAAGCAATTGGCTGGTATGGCATTACACTAAGTATTGCGGCTATTATTGGCCAAATACTGGGCGGCTATCTTGTTAGTACCCATTTTATGATTTCCGGATGGCGCCTCATCTTTTTTATAAACCTGCCGGCGGGTATATTATCGCTATGGCTTATCCAAAAATATCTTCCTGAAACCGATAGGATTAATAACGGCGGTTTCGATTATTCAGGTGCTGGTATTCTAACGGCAGCGCTGGCTTGCCTCATCATTCCCCTTACCTTAGGCCGCGAAGCAGGCTGGCCGCTTTGGAGCATTGTTCTGATCATTCTCGCGGGCATCCTTATTGTTTATTTTATAAGCGATCAAAAGAAAAAACTTAAACTGCACAAATACCCAATTATCGATCTGGAATTATTCAACATCCGGGAATTTAATATTGGCCTACTGGCAGTTTTATTTCACTTTATGCTGCATACCGCTTATTTATTGATGATTGTAGTTTTTTTACAGAAAGCATTGCACAAAAGTGCGATGGACTGTGGCTTATACTTTGTATTACATGCTGTTTTGTTTATGATATCGTCGGTTGTGGCATCCAAACTCATTGTAAAATATGGAAAATTGGTTCTGCTATTCGGCCTGTTAATTATTTTAATTGCTTTTTTACTGCAGATACAACTTTTTAGCACACACACCAGTGGGCTATGCATTACTTTACTTATAGGTATCTATGGTCTTGGAAACGGCTTTGTGCTTCCATCATTACTTACGGCGGTTTTAAAAAATGTCCCAGTTAAATTTGCAGGTACAGCTGCAGGGACATTTTCTACTTTTCAGCAAACTGCCTCAGCGCTGGGGATCAGTATCCTTGGTGGGGTATTTTTTTATGTGATTGGCATCAACCCCAATCATCCGGATTATTTTTCAGCATTTAACTATGGCCTGCTGGCCAATATTGTTTGCCTGGCGGTTGTTGCTGTTATGCTGTATTTACTGCCTAAGAATGTTAAAGATCAACAACCTGCTAATAAATAATAATTTGAAAAAAGGAATTAGAGTTGCGACTGTTTTGAGAGGTATTTAAAACAACTTTAAATTTATATTGTAGATTTACCTTATAACAACAAATCTCAAAACAGACCGATTTTTATTATGAAAATAGCCACCTATAATGTAAATGGGGTTAATGGCAGGTTACCTGTACTGCTTCGCTGGCTCGAAGAAACTACTCCTGATGTGGTTTGCCTGCAGGAATTAAAAGCTCCACAGGAAAAATTCCCTGAACAGGCAATTACCGACGCCGGTTATAATGCGATATGGCATGGACAAAAGAGTTGGAATGGAGTAGCCATACTGGCACGGAATACAGAAATTAAAGAAAGAAGAAGGGTGCTTCCCGGCGATCCTGAAGATGAACACAGCCGTTATATAGAAGCAGAGGTGAAAGGCGTTATAATTGGCTGCCTTTATTTACCCAATGGCAACCCTGCACCGGGGCCAAAATTCGACTATAAATTGCGCTGGTTTGAACGTTTAACCCTTCATGCTGCAGAATTGCTTTCATCGGGCGGCCCTGTGGTATTAACAGGCGATTATAATGTAATGCCTACTGAAATTGATGTTTATAAGCCTGAACGTTGGGTAGAAGATGCATTGTTCAGACCCGAAACCCGTGCAGCTTTTAAGAAGCTTATTGACCTGGGGTGGACCGATGCGATCCGTAAGCTTTATCCAAATGAAAAGATCTATACTTTTTACGATTATTTCCGTAATGCTTATGGCAGGGATGCGGGTTTACGCATAGATCACTTTTTGCTTAGCCCACAGCTTAGCAATCGCCTCAACGCAGCAGGGGTAGACCGAAATGTACGTGGGTGGGAAAAATCAAGCGATCATTGCCCGGTATGGATTGAACTGGCCGACTAATACTACCTGAATGGTTGTTACTTTAAGCCGTTCTCTATAAAATTTTTCAAAACCAAAGCGTGGTTCTGCTCCTCGTTATTTACAGAATAAAGCAGTGTAACGGTTGCATTTTTTTCCAGTAATGCCATTAAACTTTTCACTTCGGGGTTCTGCTTTAATTCGGAAACATATTTTGCTGTGAACTCATCCCATGCCCCAGGTGTACTATGAAACCATTTCCGTAGATCGGTAGATGGGGCTATATCTTTCATCCATTCATCGAGGTGTGCTCTTTCCTTTGTTATCCCCCGTGGCCATAAGCGGTCGACTAAAATTCGTACCCCATCGGCTTTATCAGCAGGCTCGTATATTCGTTTGGTAAGCAGTACTCCCATAGCTACAGCAAATTACATAGTTATCCCTGATTTCAAATATCGGTATTATTGATAAACAATTTAATGTGCTTAGCTGATACCAGGGCAAATGCATTCAAATTTATGTGCTTATTAATTCAGTTGTTATTGAAATTGCGATGCAGGAGGCTCCGATGGAGCCTTAAAACCACGCATTGTGATGTGGCTATAAACACGTGGCTCCTCTGGAGCCTAAAAGTTTATAGCTCCGGAGGAGCGTCCTGTTTATAGACAGATGGGAAAAACGCGATGGCTCCGGAGGAGCCTCCTAAATTCGCCCTTGTTATTTATTTTGATGCGTTTGCTCAGTAGTTGATATACTTTTGATAATAGAAAAAAGACCTTTATATAAGTAAAGCCCCTGATGGGCAGGGGCCTTTACTAACCAATTATAAACCTAAATTATGAGAAGAGCTGTAGGAGAAGGGGTCGAACCTTCACGAAGTGGTTATTCTTATTGCTAAGAGTTTCCCAGGATCTCCGCCACCGCGACAAGGAGGTGTGTCTGCCAAAAATTTCACCATCCTACAGGATTGTTAGTCCTAAGTCGAAAGTTCTTAGTATCAAGTCAAAATCTGACTTTAGACTCAAGACTTCATACTACCGACTTAGAAAAAGCTGTTGGGGAAGGATTCGAACCTTCACAGAGTGGTTAGCCCGCTTCGGGTTTTCCAAATTCTCCGCCACCGGGACAAGGAGGTGTGTCTGCCTAAAATTTCACCACCCAACAATGTTTTTATTTTTAAAGAACGCTAAGCTTTTGTCGATTGCTTATTACAAATCTAACAGACCAATCACTTTGTTGCAAATATTTCAATAGAATATTTGTATTTTTATCAGATTTTAATTATTCTTGTATATTAATAAAGAATTCCAAATTTATGTCCCACAGAAAAGCCCAAAATTTAGAAATTGATAATCTCGACATACAGATTTTATCTATATTAATGAAGAATGCTACTACTCCATACACAGAGATAGCGAAAGAATTGATCGTTTCCGGCGGAACAATACATGTGCGGATGAAAAAATTGGAGGAAATGGGCGTAATAAAAGGCGCCAGTTTGGAAGTAGATCCTCAAAAATTAGGGTACGATATAACCGCCTTTTTAGGCATTTTCCTCGAAAAAGGCTCACAATATAACGAGGCTGTTAAGCAGTTAAAAACCGTAAAAGAGATTGTTGAGTTGCATTATACTACTGGCAGCTATAGCATTTTTGCAAAAATTGTATGCCACGATACCACACATTTACGTGAAGTATTAAACGAACAGATTCAGGGTGTAAAAGGTATTCAACGCACAGAAACATTTATCTCGCTTGAAGAAAGCATCAGGAGGCAGATAACTTTGGAATAAACTTTACTTAAGCGCTATTTAGCGATTGACCTATTAAAAGTTAAACTTTAACCCAAAAATAACCCCTATTGTCATTTCGAACGAGGCACGAGGAGAAATCTTCTGCAATAGGTAGGTCGGCTACTTGTACGGCGCTAATGTCTGTTTTAGAAGATTTCTCTCTATCGTTCGAAATGACAATATTTTTTATAAAACGCGCTTTCAACTTTTCGGGAATTCTAATTGCTCAATTCGATCTTAAGGTTAAAATCTTCCCGGCTTAATTTCCCTTTCCGTAATTGACTTACATACTTTAAAGAGCTTAACCTGTCCAGCTCTTCCTGGTATTGCCTGCGTTCATCGGCAGTTTTCGGAGTTTCTCTTAGCCTTAAACGGATGGAGGCACGGGATATTTCTTCCTCAAGTACATCAAGCGCACAGGTGTAAAACTGATCATAAACACTTCGGGGGAACAGAATACGGGTCGTTGGCTTTTCCATCGACATAATAATACTACTAAAACAAAAACACAGCTTTAAAATAATATTATCTATATGTTATGTTTAAACAGGGTGCTTTTAGTAATTGGGTGCGTTTCTATATTGTTAACATTAAATTAACAATATAGAAATCACAAGTTAATATAGTGATCTTACCTTTATCAAGCTGTCTCCAATAACAATCCAGACAGTATGGATAAATTATAAAGCCTTTATAATAAGGCTTTTCAATAGAGAAAGGTATTCTATCAGGTATAATTAATTCTCAAACAAATTTTATTAAGCCATGGAAAATTACAGCAAAACAGAAAATCAGACGAAAGAAGTAAGCCAGATCCAGGATAATTATAACGATGAATATTGGTCAAAAAAATACGGTGTTTCTGCCGATGACCTCAAAAAAACCCATAAGGTTGGTATTTCTGCCAAAATAATTGAAGCGAACATTAAAAATAAAAACTTTAATGTTACTGCTTAATTAGGTTCGCCTCATTATTTATTAAACAAGTCATCTGTGCTATATGATGATCATCGTGCTCAGCTACAAACCAGGCCAGGTCAATTACCTTCATAGGTGTACCGAGGCGGGGATGTATGGATGTTTTGTTTAAATCTTCATCCTTTAACGAACGCAGTTTAGCAACAAAACTTTGCCTTTCCTTTCTGAATTGAGCGATAAGTTCATTGAAAGTTTTGGCATCGTGCGGGGTTTCGTGCGTCTTTCTATTGGTGAGATCGGCGGCCTTCATATCTGGCCGGGCATCCAATATCTGGTGTAATCTTTCATACCAAAGCGGTTCAAGATCAGCAAGGTGCCCAATCTCTTTTTTTACCGACCACTTATTATCCTTCAATTGCGGATCAAGATCATCGGTTAATTTACTAATTTTCTCAGTCAGCCTGGCAGGGGTACCCTCCAGCCGTTCAATTATACCTGGTAAAAGTCCATTGTCTTCAATTGCCGGAAAAACCCGGTCGAACCAATTTGTGCGTCGCATGGCTTTAGTTTAGCGTGGTGTATAAATCAAAGGTAGATATAAAAGCATTATTGTTTTAACTCACTTCCCCAGCTCCTCCTGCAACCCATCAATAAATACTTTTAAATGCTTTTTCCTGGCATCTTCATGCCTTATTGCGGCATAATGCATACGCCACAACCCTTCAGAACCTATGCTTGCCAGCGTTAAATCAGCTAATATGGCAAACGCATCCAGTTCCCATTTGGGCATAGTAAGTATGCCTGTACCGTTTTTCACCATCTCAAGCGCTACTTGTGTAAGCGGCATAGCAGTAACCTGTTTTGGTTCAATTTTATTTTCTTTCAAAAAGTATTTATAAACAGCTACCGTTTCCACTGGAGGAGTGTGTATAATCAGCGTTTGATTAGCAAAATCTTCTGCTTCTAAATATTTCTTTTCTGCCAGCGGATGATCTTTAGGTAAAACGGCAACTATCTCATCAAGGAATAACTCAATATATTTAATGCTTTTGTCGTTCATCGGCTCGGAGGTAATGCCCAGGTCAATGTCGTTGTTCAATAAGCGTTCAAGCGTATCATGCGATGCCTGCATATTAATGTTTACCTCGATGTTTGGAAAACGAGCTTTCATCTTCACCATAAAAGCAGGTATCCAATGATAGCTGGTAAAGCATTCTGTACTTAAACGTATAATACCCGCATTACCCTCTCGCATCGCATTTATGGTATCGGCCGCCTGGTCAAGCTCAGCTAACACTTTTTCAGCAGTATCATATATCACCTTGCCTTCTTCAGTTAGTATCCATTGATTTTTAGTGCGATAAAACAGTTTTGCACCCAAACGGTCTTCAATATCTTTCAGCTGGTGGCTCACTGCCGATTGTGTAAGAAACAGTTTGCCAAGCGATTTGGTAATCCCCTTTTCATCCGCTATGGTTTTTATTAATCGCAGGTGCCGTGTTTCCATAATCTAAATATACATACTACAACAATTTATACATGCTTTTTTATTCATCTCATCATGCTCAACATCGCATACAAATGTAGAACGATAGTCATTTATCTTTGATTCATCAGGGAAGTAAAAAACGCAACACATTATAACGTAAAAAACATTTATAAATAAAATGAAAACACAGGAAACACCTTTAAAATTAACAGTACTGCTGGCTTTCGCTGCGGTTTATATAATTTGGGGAACAACTTATCTGGCCATCGTTATCGGGCTCAAAAGTTTCCCTCCCTTTATATTGGCAAGCATCCGCTATGTTACGGCTGCTGTAATATTACTAGCAATTTGTGCAATTAAGGGAGAGCAGATATTTATACGCTCAGCAGTTAAAAGCATGCTCACCGGAGCGGTGGTGCTTACCGGAGGTCAGGCTATTCTTTTTTGGGCCGAAAAATATATTGCTTCGGGGCTTACTGCAGTGTTGGTATCTACGTTGCCAATATGGTTTGTAATATTAGATAAGTCACAATGGCGAAATTACTTTTCAAATAAATATATTATTGCAGGACTGATTACCGGTTTTTGCGGGATCCTGTTATTGTTCCAAAAATTTCTGTTCGGTAACTCGCAGGACAATAACAGTAAGTATCAATTGCTGGCTGTTATTGTTGTATTGCTTTCCTGTATTTTTTGGGTGTCAGGCTCATTATATAGCAAATACAGACCAGTGCCGGGGTCGCTTTTCCTGAAAGTGGGCTGGCAACTCACTGGTGGGCTAGCTTCCTGCTTAATCATCAGTTTCCTTTTCGGCGAGTATAAAATATTTTCGTTTGCACAGGTAACAGCATCTTCATGGGCGGCTGTACTTTATTTAGCAATTGCGGGCTCAATTGTAGCATTCGGAGCTTACACCTGGCTTATTAAAGTAAAGCCAGCGGCAGTTGTTGGTACGTTTGCTTATGTAAACCCTGTTATTGCGGTATTAGCCGGATGTTTAATTGCAAACGAAAAGGTATCGGTTTATCAACTTTCAGGGATGGTAATTATCCTGGTAGCAGCATTTCTGATAAATAAAAAAGATTTGTCCGACGCAAAGGTTAACCCTCCTGCTAATAAAAAATTGCAACCAACACCTTGTAAAACTGATAATATATCAGCTTAAATAATCGACTAAAACATTTCACAACAAAAATAAAATACGATGGCACAGATTATTGCTTATTTAAAATTCGAAAACAATTGCCGCGAGGCTATGAGTTTTTACAAAAAATGCTTTGGCGGAGAATTAACATTTCAAACGGTAACCGGGTCGGCAATGGATTCGCCAGGTATTGGCGATGAAGGGCAGAAAATACTACACTCTTCGCTGATCAGCGATAAAGTGGTACTTTTTGCTTCGGAAATGACAGAGCCGGGCGAAGAGCTGAACTCTACATATCTTTGGGTAAACTGCAATAATGATAAAGAGATCAGGAGCATATTTGCAGGCCTTTCGGAAGGTGGAACAATTACAGCAGAACTCCAGCATGCTTATTGGGGTGCAACGTTTAGCGCTGTTAATGATAAGTTTGGAATAAAGTGGTATATCTCCACACTTAATTTAAAAGAATAATGACATCGCCAAAATAAAACCAAAAGAGCCACTTAGCAAAGTGGCTCTTTTGATTTAAATAATCCCTTAGCTATACACCCCGGCTATTTATAAACCGGCCTTTGCCTGTTTTACGGTTTTGCCAATCTGATCCGCAAAGTCTTCAGTATATTGTTTGGCTTTATCAAACCATTTTGGGGCATCGTCAACAATATCATCAAATATTGAACGGCCATTTTCATTTTTTTTGGTGATGTAGCTAATGCCGTAACCTACGGCAGCTCCAACTATAATAAATTTTAATAAGCTCATGATTTTCTGTTTTAAACTAAACGGTAATTAATAAGATATGTTTTTTTAAGAACCGTTTTTATATGTTTTAACAGGCTTTTGGAAAATATGTTACAACTGTATTTAATCAGTTAGTGTTCAATTTTTTTCACTAATTTTAAATAATTAAAACTATTCCGAAAATTCTTCGTTTCTTTAAAAAATCAATTATATTTACATTCATCTTATCATCTGATGAATCCCAATATAATTCCCCGCAAATCACTGGCCGATGAAGTGGCCTCCAAACTACAAGACAAGATATTAAAAGGTGGCTACAAGGTAAATCAAAAACTCCCCGTAGAAGCGGAGCTGATGAAAAACTTTGGCGTCGGCCGTTCTACTATCCGCGAGGCTGTAAAAATTTTAGTCAACTCTGGGTTTCTTCGTGTGCAGCAAGGAATTGGAACCTTTATTGAGGACAGTTCGGGGATTAACGAGCCACTTGGTCAGCGTTTAAAAAGGGCATCTCCCAAAAGTATTGATGAAGTGCGCGAAACGCTGGAAATGAAAATTGCAGAAAAGGCCGCCATGAACCGTACCGGCAACGACATTTCAAAACTGGAACATTTTTTAAGCAAACGCACAAAAGCTGCCAATGAAAATTTGGTTGAAGAATGTATAGAAGCGCATGTAAACTTTTACATCGTACTGGCGGAGGCATCTAAAAACGATATCCTGGCCGATCTGTATAAACTATTTGCCCTGCAATTAAAAAGCGATCTGCTGAACGCCCACGATGATACTTCATTTTTCAAAAATGCACCCGATCATCACCATAAATTGTTAGACAGCGTGTTACGCGAAGACCCTAAAATGGCCTGGTACTGGAGCTCCAAAATCACCGGGCACATGGCTAAATAATCGGGATTTGATAATCATCAGATGATGAGACAATGATATATTTCGTAAAAGGCTGTGTTTAAAACAGGCTTGTTTGATGCGATCTTGCTTCAATAGCACCAGAGGTTTTAACTATATCTGCATTGCTTGTGTGGCCAATGTGATAAACCGAAGATTCAACATACCGCGAAGCAACAATAATGGCCACCCCATCGGCACAATCATCAAATAATTCCTGCACCAGCTTGGGGTCGTTATTGTTTTTGGACAAGTGCGATAACAGCAAATGTGTCATAAACGATGGTCTGTGCATAGTAAAAAGCTCTAATGCTTGTTTATTAGATAAATGCCCATGACCGCCACGGATCCGGCGTTTTAAATGGTAAGGATATCCGCCATTATCAAGCATTTCATCATCATAATTAGCCTCAAGAAACGCAGCATGACATTGGCTAAAATGATGGATCAAATTTTCGCAAACCACGCCAATATCAGTAAACACGCCAACTTTAACATCCCGGCAGGTAATTAAAAAACTATGCGGGTTGCTGGCATCGTGTTGTTTAGGGAATGCAGAAACATGCAATTCACCAATAACAATCGTTTCAAAAGCGCCGAACGATTTAACCTGCTGTTCATCGAGCATTAATCCACCTCTTTGCAGTGTGGGCGGGGTAATATAAACAGGCAGGCGGTACTTTTTAGCAATAACGGGAATTCCGTTGATATGATCGGAATGCTCATGTGATACAAAAATTGCCTTTACCTTTTGCATGGATAAACCCAGGCGCAGCATCCGTCTTTCAGTTTCGCGGCAGGAGATCCCGGCATCAACCAGTATAGCCTCATGTTCATTACCAACATAATAGCAATTGCCGTTACTCCCAGAATTTAACGATGCGATAAACAAAGACATATTAACTACAAAGGAACGAATTTTTTATTTCGGATTTCGGATGTTCGATTTCGGATTTTTTTATTTCCAGATACCAGATCCGGAATTTTTGGTCACCGCCCCAATTTTTAAACGCCCTCTTTTTGCTTGCAAAAAAGGAGGCGATCCGGCGAAGCGCAGATCGGGTGAGTAAATATCCATGTGGTATTATTCCAGAAGTTTATAAATCCCTCCTTTAATCAATAAATCCCTAAATTAATAGCGTAAGATTTAAAAATTCCGAAATCGAACATCCGACTTCCGAAATTCGATACTATATTTAACACATGGATTCACCAATAACTTTACCTGTACTTGATGCAGAAGAACTGCGTGTGCTTGGTTCATTAATGGAAAAAAGCAAAACCACACCTGATTACTACCCCATGACTATTAATAGCCTCACGGCTGCATGTAATCAAAAAACATCGCGCAGGCCGGTAGTTCAGTATGACGAGGATACGGTAGCCCAGGCGCTAAATACGCTTAAAAGGCGCGGATTGATCTCAACTGCTACGGGAGGTTCTATCCGCAGCGTAAAATATAAACACAATTTTGCTATTGTATTCCCTGTTTTGCCTGCTGAGGTTGCTATAATTTGCCTGTTAATGCTAAGAGGGCCGCAAACACCTGGTGAATTAAATACCAATTCGGGGCGTATGTATGAGTTTGAATCGATTGAAGAAGTTCAGGAGATGTTGGAGAGGCTAAGTAGCCCCGAAATGCCATTTTTAATGCAGCTCCCCCGCCGCCCGGGGCAAAAAGAGGTACGTTATGCTCATTTATTATGTGGCATCCCTGAAATAAATGATGACGATTATGCTGACGACAGACCCTCACATTCGGGAGGACTTGAGGCCCGGGTTGTAAAGCTGGAAACAGAGCTTGCAGAACTACGGGAAGCATTTGATAAGCTCATGAAGGAATTGAGTTAGTCGCCCGCACTGAGGCGTTAAATTATAAGTTAAAAACTTAATTGGTTTTTGTTTGTTGGAACGGTACATCTATTATAAACACATTACTAACAAACAATTAAAACCTATGAAAAAGTTAAGTTATGCAATTATGCTTGCTCTTGCCGCTTATGCGTTCCAAAGCTGTAATAACGCGCAAAAAGACGCCAAACAAACTGCCGACAGTTTGAACAAAACCAAGGATACCACAAGTAATACTGCTGCTACAGGCGGCATTGGCGTTACTGCCGATGATGCCAAATTTGCTACAAGTGCAGCTAATGGTGGTATGGCCGAAGTTGCTTTGGGTAAACTGGCACTTTCGAAAAGTACTGATGCCACAATTAAAAACTTTGCTACCATGATGGTTACTGACCACGGCAAAGCAAACGATGAATTAGCAGCTATTGCAAAAACAAAAAACATCACGCTGCCTGCTACAATTGATGCTGATCACCAAAAGAAACTGGATGACCTTGCAAAACTAACAAGGAAGGATTTCGACAAGGCTTATGTTGATGCAATGGTTGATGGCCATAAAAAAACGCTCGACTTAATGCAGGATGCTGCCAAAAACTGTAAAGATGCCGACTTAAAAGCCTTTGCAGCCAAAACGGCGCCAACCGTACAGATGCACCTTGATGCAATCAATAAAATCCATGATGCCATGAAATAATCAGGAAATAAAAAAGGAAGGGGCTTAGATAATTATCTAAGCCCCTTCCTTTTTTAAAGCGCATCGTTTTTAATATTACAATGCGTTTTAACGCCATTAAAGTTTCACAAAAGTAGTTTTACCAACCAGGGTATTATCCTTATTGTTTAGTACCCTTATAATATAAGTTCCGGGTAACAGGGTACTTATATTTGCTTGCCAGGTTGGCTGGGAGGACTTGTCATCCCTTACCGTTGCCCCGGTGATATTAATTATTTTTATGTTGTAAGACTGCGTTTGGCTTGAAATGGTCCTGGAGCTATTGTCCGGCAGGTTGATGGCCAAATTGAGGATGCTTGTTGCCGGATTAGGATAAATACTTATACTGATCTGCTTAGCATTGCTTAAAGGCGAATACATCAGGGTAATTACCTTTGAATAGGTAATATCACCATCCAGGTCAGTGAGCTTTAAGCGGTATTGGTCGGCAGTAACTGGCGGCTTCGGGTCCGTAAAACTGTAGGTCCCCAGGTTATTGGAAACCAGGCTGCCAAGAGCA
>JABDFZ010000022.1 GCA_013286325.1 Bacteroidota bacterium
TCCCCGTTGGCTGTGTCCTCACAGCCAACATTTTCAACTATTTAGCTGTCTGTGAGGACACAGACAGCGGGGAAGATAGATAGGGAGAAACTTACTTCAATAAACAACTATTTGTTGTTGACTCTGCAACCAATAAACGGATATTAAATGTATCGGTAGCGGCTATAAACCGTGAAAGCTGCGTGTTGTATTTCGAGCCATCGCAAGGTGATAAAAAATACTTTGTCTATTATATGCCTTATAAGGTAGACCGGAAATCGAATTATCCCGATGTTAAATACTTAAAGGCATCCCCAACTGCTGCTGACGACTGGACACAATCTATTCAAAACAATACCAATGTAGAAGGCGCCCGGGTTGAAGCCATCCAATCCATCAACGCTATCAATAGCTTTTACCCGATGGAGGTAATTGCAACTGCACAGGAGGTAAGTAACCTGGTTGGGCAAAATGCAGGGAAAACTTATCTCGTTTTTCCGGAGGATAGGCTACATTCTATCAAATTGAAAAACGACCTTCCTCAGCGATGGATAATAAGCGGAGTGAAAAATGTTTTTAATGACGATGCAAAGCGTGGTGAAAACTACGCTTACCAATTGGGCATATACCCTGTAACAAAAGATCTGAGCGGGGTGAAAATTACATTTTCGGACCTTAAGAATAAATCCGGACAGGTGATTTCATCAAAGGTAATGTCGTGCCTTAATAATGGCGGCACTGATTACCAGGGCAAGGCCTTTACGAAGGAGGTAGATATTACCAAAAGCAATGTGCAGGCAATGTGGTGTCTGGTAAATATACCTGCAACCGTTGTTGCCGGGACCTATGAAGGCACGGTAACCATATCAGCAAAAAATGCTGAGAACACTAAAATAGGAATACGCTTAAAAGTAGTTAATGCATTAGCAGCTAAAGGTGATATAAATGAACCCGTAAAGCAAACCCGCCTTACCTGGTTAAATTCAACTATTGCACAGCAAAACGATGTTATTAAACCATATATCCCCTTAGTTGTAAAGGATAACAGCATTGCATTGTTAGGGAGAAAAGTTGTACTGGATAAAACGGGGTTCCCCAAAAGCATCCAGACCTATTTTACACCCGAAATGACATCGTTTTCGAGCAAGGCAAAAGATGTGATCAATGCACCTATTAACCTGATCGCGGAAAACGGATCGGGTATAGAAAAATGGCAGCCGAAAGGTGTAAAGTTTACCGAAAAACAAGCCGGTACAGTAAAATGGGAAGCTACCAATACCTCTGCCGACCTGCAAATGGATGTAACAGGCTCGATAGAGTTTGATGGATTTGCTGCCTATACTGTAAAAGTTACTGCTTTGCGGGATGTTGACCTGAAGGACATCAGGATGGAAATTCCTTTTAATAAGGATGCCGCCAAATATATGATGGGCCTTAATTTAAAAGGAGAAAAAAGACCTGCAAGCTATGAATGGAAATGGGATGTTCCCCACAAAAACCAGGATGGCGCATGGATAGGTGATGTAAACGCAGGCTTGCAGTATTCGCTTCGCGATGAAAATTATGTACGTCCGCTAAATACCAACTTTTACCTGCAAAAGCCATTATTGCTGCCAACATCATGGGGTAATGACAATAAGGGCGGTATAAATATTTCGGAGAACGGAAACGGCGTTTTGGTAAATAATTACAGCGGTGCGCGTTCAATGAAGAAAGGGGAGGTGCTGTATTACAACTTTACCTTACTGATTACTCCGTTCCATCCAATAAATACCGATTTTCAGTGGGCAACCCGCTTTTATCACAAATACGATAACATTGATACCATAAAGGCTACCGGTGCAACTATTATTAATATCCACCACGCCACACCGATAAACCCATACATTAATTATCCTTTTATAGCGCACGATGCTATGAAGGCTTATATTGATGAGGCGCATAAAAAAGGACTGAAAGTAAAAATATATAATACCGTACGCGAGCTTTCCAACAGCGCTTACGAAACTTTTGCGATGCGCAGCCTTGGGCACGAGATCTATTCTGCCGGGAAGGGTGGAGGCTACTCGTGGTTGCAGGAACACCTTGGCGGCGATTACATAGCAGCCTGGTATGTGCCCGAAATAAAGGATGCAGCCATTGTTAACAGCGGAATGAGTCGCTGGCATAATTATTATGTGGAGGGAATGAACTGGCTGGTTCAAAATGTAGGTATCGATGGGATCTACCTCGATGATGTTGCATTCGATCGCATTACCATGAAGCGGATTAAACGGGTGCTTACCAAAGATGGGCATCCCGGTATTATTGACCTGCATTCGGCAAACCAATATAACAAAAGCGATGGCTTTAATAATAGCGGCAATTTATATCTCGAACATTTCCCGTACCTGAACCGGCTTTGGTTTGGAGAATATTTTGATTACGAAAAAAACTCGCCTGATTTCTTTTTAACGGAGGTTTCGGGTATTCCGTTTGGCTTAATGGGCGAAATGCTGCAAGGCGGAGGAAATCCGTGGCGGGGAATGATCTATGGAATGACCAACCGAATGCCATGGAGCGATAATGCCGATCCACGCCCGATATGGAAAGTATGGGATAACTTTGGCATGCAGGGCACAAAAATGATTGGTTACTGGGTAGAAAACAACCCGGTAAAAACCAACAATCCCGATGTGCTGGCGACTATCTACAAAAAAGATCATA
Organism: Bacteroidota bacterium; assembly: GCA_013286325.1. GTDB lineage: Bacteria > Bacteroidota > Bacteroidia > Sphingobacteriales > Sphingobacteriaceae > Mucilaginibacter. Next base: position 2,686 of record JABDFZ010000022.1, read on the forward strand.
GCGCGTTGGTATCAATAGCAAGCTGGGCTAAGGACGATGTAAATATCAAATTACAAATAGACTGGAAAGCCCTGGGCATTGACCCGGCGAAAGCTACCATAACTGCACCCGAGGTCAAAAATTTTCAGCAGGCCGCAAGCTTTAAAGATGGCGACGAGATTAAGGTTGAAAAAGGTAAAGGATGGCTGTTGGTGATAAAATAAAGAAGTAAGGAACCCATTTGTCATTGCGAGCGATAGCGCGGCAATCGCGAACTATGGATATTCAAATGTGCAAAGTTCGCGAGCCCCTTCCCTTTCCCAGGGTAGGAATCGCACTGGCTGTTGCTTAATTAGCATTCCAATATTTCACTAAACACATGCTCGTTTAGATAATATATTTTAAATCCAATAGGTAAGGTAAAGGCTAACGAAAGTAAGGCAGGCACAAAAGTATGAGCGTAATAAAAACCAGTTGCTGAAAATAACGTCATAAGGATAATCGGATATGATATATCTGTAAGATAAATCAATTTTGCGAATGTCGCATTCCCCGTAGAATAGTATTCAAATTTGCCTTCTCCTATCCTGGTATGATAATCTGATCTTCGCCTTTTTCTGTCACTGTACTCATCATCAATAAAAATAACAAATCCCGGACCTCTCTCTACAATCCTGTAAAAGTTCTTTTTTAAATATTTGCTAATCTTCTCTTCTAAAACTTCAGCCGGTAATTGAACTTCCTGTTTAATATTGAATTTAATTTTCATCTATCAGCAGCTATAAGGTTCTACTATCGGCATAAAGATTCATTGATTGTCCTTAGTAGAGTTTGCTTCATGCCTCTCAATGACAAAACTACAGATTAAGGCAATTTATCCAGTTCCACATCAGGCATCTTATCGTTTGCCGATCTTTCAAATATGGTATTGCGGGTGGTGTAATTATTAAAGAAACCGCAGTTTTTAAGGAAGAAGGCATTGCCGTCTGTTCCGCCTGCATAATCCATGCGGTAGCCTTTTGCACCTGTATTATCAATAGTGAAACGGGCTTTGTTAAGCGCTACCCATTTGCCGCTTTCATCAGCCACCCATTGATTGGTAAAAAGTACCTTGCGGGTTATTGTTCCCTGTTCAGGATCGAAGTTTTCTAAAAACGAGTGTAAATGTTTTAAATAAGTATTGGTTTGCGGACGGCTAAAGCTTGCTATTAACTGCCATTTGTTTAATTCGGGTGCAAAAAACCAGGTGGTATAAACTGTGTGGTTATTGCCATCGGGTTTGGCATGTACCAGGAACTTATAGGTGTTACCTGCCTTCCAGTTATACAACATATAGCTTTGTCCGCCCGAGCCTTCGCTTCCAAATTCACCTGTGTGCACATTCGGCCCTTTTTTTAACATGATGATCTTTTTATCATCCGGGATATCTTTCGGGTTATCGGTAACAAAGGGGCTCCATACCGAAAACAAAATATGCCTTTCGGTTGGCGAGTTTACCTGCATGCCAAAATAGCCCTCTCCAAAACCATCAGCCATAAAATACGAACCCAATACATCGTTCCCCACGGGGACGGTAACTTCATTATAGAACCATTCGGCATTCATTTTATCAGGCACTACATATCCCAAATGAACCGATGGCCCGCGACGGCCCCAATAAAAGAATTGGCCCTCATTGTTTTTTACAAATGCGGTTTTAGCGTCAATTGCTTCTCCTGCTAATTTTATACTGCTAACATTGGCAAACGTATTGCCTGTTTTACTGACGCCCCTAAGCTCAATGGCGATGTAGCCGGTATCAGCCACTGTCCATTCCCCAAAATAGCGATCTTTTGCTGAGTTGCCAGTTACTGTAATTCCTTTAACACTTTTTAAAATTGATACGTTGATATGGCTTTTTCCATCAGCTACTTTAAGGTTTAGCCAAAGCTTGATTTTACCTTTTTTAGCCACGCGGACATAAGTGACGAATTTTACTTGCTTACCGCTCCAATCCGTTATCCCGTTATTGGTTACAGCGCCTCCAATGGTGTCTTTATCCATCCGCCAGGTATTACCGCCAATAGGGACTGTAATGAGGCTATCCTTACTTTGTACTTTAATCCTGTTTGCATGGGCTGCGTTACTAAATCCGGTAAGGCTAATTAACACAATAGATACAAAAGCTGCCAGTTTCTCAATTCTCATTACGCCAGGTTTTTATGATGATATCGTTTAAAGTTTCTCTTGCTTCTTCCAGCTTTTTAACCAGCTGAAACTGTGCCTTTGCACGCTGCAGGTTATGCTGCGGCGAGTGGGTCTTAAAATAACGGTCGCCATCTAAATAATCTGTCAGGAACCGCACCCCCTGCATATAGGGCAGAAGAAGTGCACCATCGATCAGCGAATCAACTTCGGCTTCGGTTAAAAAGTTAACAGTTTGTTGAAGATAGCCTTTTACATAAGCTGTAAACAAAGGAATATTAAGCTTGATCAGATCGAGATCGGCCTCATCCTCGGCGGCAGTATTAATGATGGTACGTATGGCGTCGCCAAAGTCGTAAGCCACATAACCCGGCATCACGGTATCAAGATCGATAACGCATTGTGCATGATCCTGCTGATCGAGCAGTACATTATTAAACTTGGTGTCGTTATGAATGATACGTTGCGACAGGAAGCCAGCCCTGCCCGCCTGTAGCACACGGCTCATTTGTGCCCGGCGCTGATTAACAAACTCAATTTCGGGCGCTACCTTACTTAACCTTTTTTCGGTATCGGCAGCAATGGCTTTATCCAGGTTTAACAGGCGATATTCAATATTATGAAAATCGGGGATGGTATCTACAATCAATTCAGTATCCAGATCGGCAAGTAATGCCTGGAAACGCCCGAATGCTTTACCACCCTCAAATGCCTGCGTTTCGGTGGTGACCAGGTCGTAACTTTTAGTATTATTTAAAAAGTTAAAAACACGCCAAAAGTTTCCGTCTGTATCCTCAATATAAAAACCATTATCAGTGGTTTTAACTAACGATAAGATCTCTTTTTCAGGGTCTGCACCCTTAATGTTTTTTAGTTTTTCGCTTAAATGCTGCGTAACCAGCATCAGGTTATTCATTAACCCAGGCACATCCTTAAACACAAAATGATTTATCCTTTGTAATAAATAATCTTTTTTCTCTGTTGTGCTTACAAGGTAAGTATCATTAATATGCCCCGAACCAAAAGGTTTGGCAGAAATCATATTACCTATTATGCTAAAGCGGGAAACAATATCTTTTACAGCCGTATCAGTCACTACTATCTGGATTTATTTGAGCCGCAAATATCGTATTTTATAGCTTATCTACCCTGTCATAAAATTCATTTTGTAACTGTAACGTTTTTGTATCAGTTTTCACCTCTTTAAGGGCCTTTATAAATGATGCAATTTCATGATCGGTTATAAATTTACCAAACTCGGCAGTTGCTTTATCACCCTCGCCTGCATAATGATTAGGGAAAGAAGAATACCACCAGATAGGTGTATATAAGCCGGGCATGCTTGAGCGTTTCTGATCGGCGCCGCTCTCTTTAGTTGCGCGGTCCATCCGCATCAGGTCTGGCCTGTAATATAACAAAACGGAAGTTTCATCTTCTCCGGCATGGTAATCTAATGCCGTTTTATGCAGTTTTTGATATTCTTTAGTGAATTCCGGATCGCGTTCAGGAGTGTATAAGTAAACCGCATAGTTATGCCGTTTATTCAACAATGATTGCATAAAGAATTGAAGAAACTCCGGGTTGCCGCCATGACCGTTAAGGATGATGATCTTATCGAAGCCGTTACGGGCTATTTCATCGCATGTGGCTTCAAGCAGTTCATATATAACTTTGCTTGGCAATGCAAAGGTACCCAGCTGATGCCTGGCCTCGTTTATTTGACCGTAAAAATAATCAGGGAATACTACGGCGTATTCCGATTTTACAGCGCGTGCCGCCCATTCGCGCACATGGATAAGATCAGTGCCAATAGGCGAATGCGGCCCGTGTTTTTCCAATATCCCGATAGGGAGGATACAGGTTTTTGAAGATTTTTCTAATGCTTTGGGGAAATCGCTGGCCACGAGTTCGTCCCAGCGGGCGGGGATTTCCTGTGCAAATATGCTGGCAGAAAAAAGTACCCCGATAAATAGTAGTAAATAGGCTTTCATATCCTTAAAGATTGATTTGTAAATGGTTTATGCTGATAAGTGGAATTATCAGGATGAATTTACAATTTATTTTAAAGATAATGCAGGAAACAGTGAGTATTACATTTGTTTGACCTGGAACAATTTAATCTTTATGCTTTTCTTATTTCTCCAATACAAAAGTAATATTGGTCCAGTTTGGAGCAGCGGGGCTGTGAATAGTTTGCTTGATTACCCAGCCTTCATCAAGATATTTGTTTACAAAGCCTATTTCGTAGGCAGAATGACGGTTGGTAACCGATTGCTCATAAACATTGATATTTACAGTTATTACTTTTTGCGCCATGATGTTTTATGTTAAGGCCCAAAGGTATATATTTATAAAGCGATTATATCGTATTTGTGAATGTGATTATGCACGAAATTTTAAGAAAGACTTTTGAAGGAAATACAAACCTGCCGGAAGAGCAATGGGCTTTTGTTTTAAATCATTATAAACCCAGAACTACTAAAAGGAACGAGATATTATTAGAAAAAGGCAAAATCAGCCAGCACCTGTATTTTGTTGTAAAGGGTTGTTTGCGGATTTTTTTGACTGATGATGACGGGCAGGAAGCTACCCGTTTTTTAGTATTTGAAGGGAGCTTTGGGACTGCGTTTCCGAGCTTTACACTACAGCAGCCATCTTCAGCATCTATACAAAGTATTGAGCCATCGGAATTGTTAGTGATTAATTATAGTGATTATCAGTTGTTGCTGGAGACTGTTCCCGGTTGGGAAAGAATGACCCGTTTGAGCCTTCAGCAGGATTATATTGATGCTATAATGCGTATTGAGAGCCTGATAACATTGGATGCAAAAGAACGGTACAATATTCTGCTAAAAAAGAATCCAAGACTTATCCAACGTCTTCCTAATAAATTTGTGGCCGATTACCTGGGAATTTCACAGGAGACGCTGAGTCGGCTAAAGTCGAGGAAAAGTTGATTGAGTAATAGGGCAACTTAATCAACCACTCTCTTAATCAACTCAATCAACTTTCATTTATTGACTTTTGTCAACATTATTTGAGCAGATTATGGATTGATTTGCAGGTAAATAATAACCCAATGACCAGATCAATTTTAGTTTCAGCAATAATAGTTTTTCTGCAATTATTCTCTTTTGAACAAAAAGCAACAGCCCAAAACATAGGAGAAAGAACATTTCAGTATAAAGATGAAAAACGTAATCGCCCGGTAATTACCGAAATATGGTATCCTACCACTGATACGTTAACACAAAAGGATAAGGCATTTTCACCTTTCATCAGGGTGCAGACTGTGCGTAACGGTAAGGTGCCCGGTAAAAAAATGCCGTTGATATTTGTATCGCATGGTGCAGGCGGCGGGCGCTTAACCCTTGAATGGCTGGTTGACAAATTAGTACAAAATGGATTTATTGTTGCTGCGGTTGACCATTATGGAAATACATATGAGCACTCAACAGCCGAGGGTTTCCTGGAACCCTGGGAAAGACCACAGGACATAAGCTTTGCTTTAACCCAACTATTAAAAGATGCTGATTTTGGTAGCGTAATTGATCGGCAACGATTAGGCATGGCCGGATTCTCGATAGGAGGGTACACCACTTTAGCCCTTGCAGGTGCTGAAATCAATCTTGAGGTTTTAAAGGCTTATTATAAATCGCCAAAAGGGAAAAAGGAAATAAACCTGCCCGAGTTTCCCGGTTTGCTAAATTATATTGATAAGCCAGAAATACTGCAATCATTTAAAAATGCACCGCCATTAAAGGATACCCGTTTCAAGGCGTTCTTTGCTATTTGCCCGGCTTCGGGGCAGGGGTTTGTAAGTAAAACGCAGGTTAAGAATGTTACAGCCCCTGTTTACATAATTGCTGCACAGGCAGACAGCATTGCGCCAGCCGCTACAAATGCGTTACAGTATCATCAGCTTATTGGCAAGTCAAAATATTATGTAGTAAAAGGCAAGGTTGGGCATTATGTTTTTTTAAATGAAACAGTTGACCAGTTAAAAAAGGAAGCCCCTACATATTTTACTGATGATGCATCAGTAAGCAGGCACCACGTGCACGAAGAGGTTTCACAACTCGCGGTTGATTTTTTTAAGCAAAACCTGCATTAATTTTTCCTGTTGACAGGCTGTTGTCATTAATCAGTTGTTACTTTAGCAGCAATAAAGCGAACCAAGAGTCAAGAACCAAGAGTCAGGAAAAGTAAGCAGATATTGGAATCCTATAAAGTTTTCTTTTTTTTCTTGATTCTTGGCTCCAATATCTTGACTCTTGATTTGCAGTAATACTTTAAAAGCTAAAATGACAGACTTAGATATTGCCCGGCAGCGCCTATACACTCAGCATATTGCAGCACAAAGTTTTAAAAAGCCCGAAGAGGTAGTGAAATACATGGGCGCTATGCAGGCCCAGGATTATGCAGGCGCTAAATGGGCCGTAGGCATGCGGATGCTAAGAAGCAATGATGCTGATATTGACAAAGCATTGGCCGATGGCAGCATTATCCGCACGCATGTATTACGGCCAACCTGGCACTTTGTTTCGCCTGATGATTTGCGATGGATGCTTGAACTAACTGCGCCACGTATTACTGCTTTAAGTGCGGGGAGGTACCGTCAGCTTAAATTGGATAGTGCAGTATTTAAACTTAGCCATGATACTTTAGCAAAAGCTTTGGAGGGTGGCAAACAACTTGACAGGTTTGAAGTTGAAGAAGCTTTGCAACAGGCAGGTGTAAAAACAGACGAACAACGGCTTATCCACTTATTAATGCAGGCGGAGCTTGATAAAGTAATTTGCAGTGGCGGAAGACAAGGGAAACAATTTACCTATAAATTTTTTGATGACAGGGTGCCCATGGGCAATCCTTTTGTTAAAGAAGAAGCATTAGCCGAACTGGTTAAACGATATTTTGTAAGTCGAGGCCCTGCTACCCTTCATGATTTTGCCTGGTGGAGCGGATTGACTCTAACAGATGCAAAAATTGGCTTCGAAAATGTAAAAACAGAGTTAACGAGTGTCCATAGCGAAGCAAAAGAATACTGGCTGGGAAAAGATCAACCTGAAATAAATAATAAGGTTAGTAACACTCATTTGCTGCCAGCCTTTGATGAATTTGCTGTAGCCTACAGTGACCGCACAGCTGTGGTTAATCCTAAATATTTAACACAAGCCCGTCACGTTATTTTCGATCCATCAATAGTGGTGAATAACCAGGTGGTAGGTACTTGGAAACGCGCTATAAATAAAAAGTCAGTTGATATTACATTGAACCTTTTCGGCAAGCTGAACCAGGCACAGACAAAGGCAGTTGAGGCAGCAGGAAACAGGTACAAAAAGTTTATGAAGGTCGATCTTATGCCTTAGTGCTAATGAATGCAGGTTGTGCAAGATGAAAGTTTGTGGTAGTCACTTTCTTTTTCCGCAAAAGAAAGTAACCAAAGAAAACTCCCGGCTGCGTCTGATTCTTTCAACGTTAGTGCTTTAGCAATGCCTGTGCTACCCTAACCAGCCAAGGCCGGATTTTTAGCTTTACTTTGGTTTGTCGCTCTAGCCACTCTAAGTCTCTATAAGAAGGATTTAGCTTCGCGTTTCTTAAAAGCAATGAGGCAGATGAAGCAATAAGTACTTTTTGTACATTTATAAAATAAACCGATTTTATAGTGAGCAGATTTTTACCTTTCCTTGCTTTTATATTGTTTGCGAGTACTGTCCAGGCTCAAAGTATTTATCCCGATAACCATATTCCTTCAGGCATCCCACAATTATTTGCGCGAAATATTTTATCAGATGGTTTAAGTAACCGCGATTTTGGTATTTCCCCAAAGGGTGACGAACTGTTCTTTACACTGCAACAGCCCAAATTTTTAAGCAGCACCATACTGCGGATGGTAAAGAAAAACGGCAAATGGGGAAAACCAGAGGTCGCCCCGTTCTCAGGAAAATTTCGTGATTTGGAGGCCAGCTTTTCGCCTGATGGGAAAAGTATATTCTTTTCGTCGGACAGGCCTGTGAGCGGTAATATCCCCAGAAATGATTTTGATATATGGAGAATTAATAAATTACCAAACGGCAATTGGGGAACCCCGGTGCATTTGGATACTATGGTTAACTCTGACAAGGATGAGTATTACCCAAGCGTCGCAAAAAACGGCAACCTTTATTTTACCGTTGCAGCATCATACGGAAAAGGGAAAGAAGATATTGTTATGTGCAAGCCCGGTAAAAATGGTTACAGCAAGCCTGTCAGCTTGCCAGAGGCCATAAATTCACCTAATTACGAGTTTAACGCGTTTGTTGATCCAGATGAACAGTTCATCCTGTTTACATCGTTCGGGCGAAAAGATGACATGGGCGGCGGCGACCTTTACATAAGTCGCAAAGACAAGGATGGAAACTGGCAGCCTGCAAAACATTTGCCAGCACCCATAAACTCAACAGGGATTGATTATTGCCCTTTTGTAACCTGGGATAAAAAATACCTTGTGTTTACAAGTAATAGGGTAAATAAGCAGTTTTCGGAACATACCCCAAAAACATACCAGAAATTAAAAGAGATTTTAACAAGCCCCGGAAATGGCCTGGACGATATTTACTGGGTAAAGTTTGATGCTAACTGGTAAATGTTTCACCATTTGAATAACCTAATTAATTTATGAAAAGACTGATCCTGTTTTTTTTATTGTTAAGCTGTGCGGCCGGAGCGCAGCAAAAAATGATATGGCCCGATCATAAAACCGCATTGATTGTGCTTACTTATGATGATGCGCTCGATTCGCAATTAAAAACTGCTATCCCGCAGTTGGATTCAGCCAATTTAAAAGGAACATTTTTTTTGACCAGCGAGCTTAATCGCATTACCATTCCTAAATGGCGTGCCGCTGCGGCTAAAGGGCACGAACTGGCAAATCATACACTTTTCCACCCCTGTTTGATAACTACGATGAGCGACTCTATAAATGCCGCAGAGAAATATACAGTACATGCCATTATGCGCGAGATATATACTATGAATAACTTTCTTTATGCTATAGATGGCAAACCTGAACGCACTTATGCTTACCCCTGTACTGAAACGGCTGTAGGCGGGGTTAGTTATGTGGATACACTCAAAAAATCTACCCTGATTAAATATGCCCGTGTTGGCGGCGATATGGATGCTGTTGTTACAGATTTTAAAAAACTTAATCCTTTACTGGTACCGTCATACGGATTGGGCGGCAATAATACGGGGGATGAACTGATAGCTTTTGTTAAAAAGGTTGAGCAAAGCGGCGGCATGGGTATCTTTATGTTTCATGGTGTAGGTGGAGATTACATTACTACCCCAGCGAAGTCACACAAACAACTGATTGCTTATTTAAAAGAGCATAAAAAAGAAATATGGGTTGCCACTTTTCAGCAGGCGATGGATTATATTACACAGGCAAATAAGAGGGAATAATGCGACCTTTGGCCAAATAATATGCTTAAAAAAATAAAAAGGGCTTTAACCGGAACAGGTCTCGTTCTTGATTACATGTACGACAATGTGCACCGCATAGTAACCGGGATGCCAAGGTTAAGCCGGTCGCGAATAAATGCGCATTTGTTTTTAGGCAGTCAGTATAACCTGTTAGGCTTAAAAAAGCTAAAAGCACTGGGTGTAACGGCAATAGTTAATATGCGGATGCACAATGACTATAGCGATGCCGCACATGAAGGGATCAAATACATGCATTTACCAACTGTAGATAATACCCCACCTCCGTTGGATATATTGAAAAAGGGAGCTGATTTTATTGATAACGAAATTAAAAATAATGGAATTGTATATGTGCATTGCCGGCAAGGCCTAGGACGTGGGCCAACAATGGCCATGGCATACCTGATAAAAACTGGTATGACCTATGAGGAAGCGTACGCAACTATAAGGAAGGTAAGGATATTTATAAACCCGCGACCGGGACAGATTAAAAGGCTGAAAGAGTTGGAGGTGTTTTATAAAGGTAAATTGTCATCCTGAACGCAGTGAAGGATGACAATGTGAATTTAAAGACTTACGAAGTTTTCAAAACTTCGTAAGTCTGACAGCGTCCTACTAACAGTATAAGATTTTTCATCGTGTTTAGAATAAAAGGGAAATAACTTAATCATGCAACCCACCAAAACCGAAAATATTGATTGGATAAGTAACTTAAGGATCATAGCCTTATATGCGGTTATTATACTGCATACAACTTCGCTTTTGTTAGTGCAATATGGCAAAGTGCCTATGAGCGATTGGTGGGTGGCTGATTTTTTAAATGCGCTGGTAAGGTTTGCTGTACCTGCTTTTGTGATGATAACAGGCGCACTATTGCTGCACCGGGAATATGAAATTGGAGATTTTTTAAAAAAGAGGCTGGTAAGGGTGGTAATTCCTTTTCTGTTCTGGAGCTTGGTGTATGTCTGGTACTCCTGGTATAATGAAGAAATTGTTTTTACTGATGATATGTGGGCAGATATAAGGCTGGTGTTGCACTTGTTAAAAAATGGCAGCTCGTATCACTTGTGGTACGTATATATGCTGATAGGGCTTTATTTTTTTATACCCGTTATCGGCAAATTTGTACGTAATGCCTCAGAAAACGAAGTCAGGTATTTTTTAATCGTGTGGTTTGCTGTTATGCTGATAACACAACCATATTTAAACAGGTTTAATCCAGCTGTTGATATGCATTATTTTGCAGGCTTTGCTGGTTACCTGGTATTGGGGCATTATCTTGCTTTTAAAGATTTTAAAGTGAAAAACCTGCGCTTATGGATGCTGATGTTATTTATATGCAGTATTGCACTTATTGCCGTTGGCTCAAAACTCATTATAGCTTATCTTAAATTTCCGGGCACAATGTTTTACGAACCCGTAAACCCGGCTGTTTTAATGCTTTCGGTAAGCGCCTTTCTGATTGCTAAGTTGAGTATACCTAAAGTATCGCCTGTTGTTATCCGCATCCGTGATTTTGCCGGGAAGTATAATTATGGTATTTACCTGGGGCATGCATTGGTGTTGTATTTTTTAGATGATCTTTTTGGTATCAGCTATAAGCTTTGTACACCAATTATAGCTATCCCGCTAACAGCATTGATCTGTTTTATTTTAACACTGCTATTGGTTTGGATAGTAAACAAAATACCTTTTGCCGGAAAATGGATTTCGGGGTGAGATTGGTATTGGCAGATGATAATTGATCATCAATAAAAACCCCTGATATTTCATATTTTTTTTAAGAGATTTGTGCCCTTGCGAATGCTACTGATTTTATCTTAAATGAAGAAACTAACCGAAAGCAATGCAGGCCGGTCTGCGGCCATATTAATTTTTATAACTTTTGTACTGCGCTGCTTCATTGCTGCATATACTGGTCTGGGTATCGGCGAATCATATTATTTCAGGGGCGCTCTCCATCTTGATTTAAGCTATTTCGATCAACCGCCTTTATTTTTCTGGCTTGGCGGCTTGGGCATAAAAATATTCGGGTTAAACAATTTTGGTATCAGGTTCCCATCGGTACTGTTATTTGCAGGTACAAGCTGGCTGCTGTTTTTAATCACCAAAAGGCTATTCAATGCAAAGGCTGGATTCTGGTCGGTTGTCATTATAAACTTAAGCGCAGTATTTACTGTTGCCATTGCCTGCTGGTTCCAGCCGGATGCACCTTTGATGTTCTTCTGGCTGCTGGCTACTTATTTTATTATTCAGCTAATGGTTGGCCCAGGTACAGAAAACTCGGAAGCAACCCGTTACAGCCGCAAAACCTGGCTATTATGGCTGGCTGTAGGCATAAGCATGGGATTGGCTACTTTAAGCAAATACCATGTTTTGTTTTTATTTGCAGGCGTGTTTTTGTTTGTTAGCACTAATAAAAATCAACGTCATTGGCTACGTCACCCGGGTCCTTACCTGGCAGTTTTAATTACTATAATTATGGCGCTGCCTATTATATGGTGGAACTATAATAACGGCTGGGTATCTTTTGTTTTCCAGGGATCGAGAGCCGGGGTGAAAGACGGAGAGCATTTTCAATTACATTTCGACTGGTTTTTGAGAAGTATTTTAGGGCAGTCATTATGGTTACTGCCATGGATATGGTTCCCTACCATCAGGCAGCTTTTTAAATCGTACCAGTTAAGGTCACAGCTGTTGGCTTACAGTTTCAGCTTTTGGATGGCTATTTTGCCCATTGTGTTTTTTACGGTAGTTACCTTATGGTCCAACCTGCAATACCATTTTCACTGGCAGGCACCTGGCTATATGATGCTGTTTGTACCCCTGGGTTTTGCCATTGATAAAGGGTTAAACAGCGAAGCAACCAAACGTTTTAACCGCAGGTGGCTTAATTTCTCTGTTTATTTCACCATTATAACCATAGGCGTGCTTACCTTCCATATGGTTACCGGCTTTTGGCAATGGTACGGGCCAAAATGGATGGTTCATCATTTTCACGGCGATAATACTGATCCAACCATACAAGGGGTTGATTATAACGATATTAAAACCCGGTTTGACAAAGAGGGGTGGACAAATAACCCCAATGTATTTACAGGCAGCCCGCGCTGGTGGCTAATGGGTAAGGTAGACTGGGTGCTTAAAGGGAAAAAAGATATTGTAGTGTTTGATCCTGATCCGCGGAACCTGGCTTTTTTGGTTGATCCTAAAAAACTGGTAGGTAAAGATGCCGTTATTATCGGCGATCAACAGCAGATTTTTGTGGATGCTAATGCTAAGCCATTTTTTGATAGTGTTGAGCAATTGCCCGATATCCCGGTAATACGCAGCGGCAGAGTTGAATACAAATTGCAGGTTTATTATTGCAAAAACTTTCATCTGCCGGCTGAAAAACGGATGGATTTGCCGTTATACAGACAGTTGATAGGGTTGCCGCCATTTGGAAAATAATTGATTAATTGAATTGCACGGATTAATAAAATAAGAATTACCCTAATTAATTGGATACGAATTTATTTTCGCGGATCAATTTTCGCGGATTATACAAAACTGACCTTACAGGAATATTAAGAAACAGGAATAATAGCCTAAATCTTAACCCGTACAATTCGATAGAACTGTTACGATTGGTATCAGTTTTATTTTTGCTGATATTATTTCCTGTTTTTCTATCTGCACAAAACATCATCCCGCTCCCTAAATCATTTGTAAAAACTAACGGGCAGTTTCAATTAAACAGCAATACCATTATTGGTATGAACAGTAATTCGTTGCTGCCACAAGCCAATTATCTGCAAACAGAACTGCAAAAAGCAAATGGGATTGTTATTGCTGTTGACCCTAATGAGGTAAAAGCATTGATCGATCTGCAACTGGTTAAAAAGAATGAATTACCGGGGACGTATACTTTAAAGATAGAATCCAACAAAATTACGATTAGCTCATCCGGCCAGGAAGGTATCTTTTATGGGATAGTTTCGCTGCTGCAGATGATCAGGACTGAGCCGGTTGGTAGCACCGTCAATTTGACCACAGGAGAAATAAACGACGCGCCGAGATTTCAATGGCGTGGTTTTATGCTGGATGAATCGCGCCACTTTTTTGGCAAAGAAAAGGTTAAGCAATTGTTAGACTGGATGGCCTTTTATAAGCTGAACAAATTTCACTGGCACCTGTCGGATGTTAATGGCTGGCGGATAGAAATAAAAAAATATCCCAAATTAACATCTGTAGGGGGGGTTGGCAATTATACCGATACGCTTGCTGAGGCAAAGTATTATACACAGGAAGATATTAAAGAGATTGTAGCTTATGCAGGGGAACGCTTTATAACTGTTATCCCTGAAATTGATATGCCGGGACATGCTACCGCAGCTAACAAAGCTTACCCCGAATACAGCGGCGGAAGTATAGCCAGGTACCCTAACTTTACATTCGATCCATCCAACGAAAAAACATACCAGTTTTTGGCCGACATTTTAAAGGAAACAAATTCGTTATTTCCATCAAATATGATCCACCTCGGTGGTGATGAAGTTGCTTTGGGGATACAGGCATGGGCAGGGCGGCCCTCCATAACGGATATGATGGCGAAAAATAAATTCACATCATTGGCCGACCTTGAGCATTACTTTTTTAAGCGCATGGCTGATACTGTTACCAGCTTGAACAGTGAAGTGCTGTGCTGGGACGAAGCCGCCGAAACCGACCTGCCCGCCGGTAAAACGATAGTATTTTGGTGGAGGCAAAACGTGCCTTCGCAATTAAGGTTGGCGCTACAAAAGAAATACCAGGTGGTGCTTTGCCCGAGGCTGCCACTTTATTTTGATTTTGTGCAGGACAAAAGTCATGTTTCGGGCCGTAAATGGAACGGCAGTTTTAACAGCGTAAGCAGCGTATATAATTTCCCTTATAAAGAGTTTCCAGCAGATGAATTGCAATCAGACCAGGTACTTGGCATCCAGGCAAACATTTGGACGGAGACTGTGGGCTCGGAAAAAAGGCTGGATTTTATGATCTTCCCGCGTATGGCGGCACTGGCCGAAGCTGCATGGACGGATTCGGCTATGAAAGATGAGAATTCATTTAACGAAAGGCTGCGGGCGGATTTTTTACTATACGATAAAGCGGGGATATATTATTATAACCCTTTCGATCTGACAACGCATCCAGAGGCAATTGACTTTGCACCCCGAATCCCTAAAGTGATTGGTAAAAGCAAAAGGCACCACCATGGCCATAAAGTAAATGTGCATCATCATAACTCAAAGAAGGGGCATTTGAAACATGAGGGTGTACAACATCATTCAAAAGGTAAAAAACATCACAGACGATAGAAGTAAAATTACATATTTTTACTGCAATGAAGAACGACCCATTAAGCATTCCGCTTTTTGAAATGCGGCTGGAAGAGATTCATCGCGCCGACCCCTGGTTGCGCTATGAAATCACCATCCGCGATTTTATTGCATTATTCCCTGTAAGATATAAAAACGGCATACCTATGAAGCCCGAACATCCTGCAGTTTACGGCGTAGACAGGGAAGTCTTCCTGAAAGTACTGGTGGCTTTTAGCCAATGTTTTAGTTAAGGATTTTCTACACCTGTGTCTTGTGCCAGTGTTGCATCATCCGGGGTTTTTGCGAGATCGTTGTTAAGGTTGTATAAAGCATCATCATTAGCTTTTGCACCACCTGCAATTTTTATTTTCGAAAGTAAATCGAGCGCCATTGTTTCCTCTTCGGTTTGTTCTTTTACAAACCATTGCATAAAATTCCAGGTTGCCCAGTCTTTTTCTGCCATGCTCATATTTACAATGTTGTAAATGCGAGCTGTATTATCCACTTCGGATTTAAATACTTTTTCGAAACAATCGTTCACATTTGCAGGATCGGGCCCGGGAGCAGGTATTTCGGTAACAACAACTTTAGCTCCGCGTTTTAAGATATATTCCAGAAACTTCATCATGTGGTTTCGCTCCTCATTCGAGTGCCTGAACATAAAATTTGCAATACCTTCGTATCCTTTATCACTTGCCCAGGCTGCATAAGCCAGGTAGATCTGAGCGTTATGAGCTTCGTTGGTCATTTGGTCGTTTAATGCTTTTGCAAGAGAATCGGAGAGCCTGTTTGTGTTCATGATGATAATATTTATCAAGTAAACTAACAGCCCCGGAAAATGTTTAATTTATTTCATTATTGAGAGCTGAAAGTTGCTCTCACCCCCCAAAGACAATAGCAGACACTAAAGCATGTATTTAATGCTTGTGATTGAAAAGCTTTTATAAACGAAACGGTTTATTTATAGGCGGAGATGTGACTGGTTTTTATAGTCAGCATGAATGATTTCCCTACACTTATTTTTATGCTTTTGTTTTGAAGCATGGCCTTTATAGCCTCATCGTCCTTCATTGCCTCAAAAAGGTCACGTGCAACGGCTGAGCCACTGATATTATTGATCACCTTGCCGTTTTCTAGAGCTATGTTAAATGTATAGCCCGATTTTCCACGATCGCCAGCTGATTCAAAATCTGTAATATTCAGTTTAAATTGCTGCTCTTCGTTAAGGCTTCTTTTTAAATGCAAACGGATAACGGGGATGTACCTTTTCCAGGTTGTTAAGTATTTTCTATCTTCCATGTAAGGCAATAAAGGTATTATTAATTGCACAGTAATTTGCTAAACCTTACAGATTATATAAAAGCTAAAAGCATAAAGCATAGAGCTAAAAGCTAATTGTTTGATTATAAGGTATTTTGTATCGGTTTATATGCAATGGTTTAATAGGCTCTATATAACCACAACCGTGCATTTCAAGTAATTTAAAACAAGTATTTGGCATGATTTGTATATTAATTTGGCATGTTTACCCCTCGTGCAGCCAGTTTAAGACCATTAGATTTGTTAAATTGATAATATAGATATGGCAGATTCGGATAAAAACTTAAGGATATGCAGCCAGGGGCATCGCTATTATAAAAGCAGTGATTGCCCCGTATGCCCTATTTGCGAGCAGGAACGTAAGCCAAATAACGGACTACTTTCAAAACTTGGGGCTCCGGCAAGACGAGCGCTCGAAAATAAAGGAATTACGACAGTGCAGCAATTATCTCAATTTAATGAGGCTGATATTTTAAAACTGCATGGAATGGGCCCCGGATCACTACCAAAATTACGGGAGGCTTTAAAAACAGAAGGACTGTCGTTTAAAGATTGAGTTTAACTTACTTCATATAACCAAATATAAATTATGTTCAAAAACACAAAAGCATTCAGCGGTTTCTCAGTAAACGACATGCAAAAGGCAAAGGAATTTTATAACGGAACGCTCGGTATTGACGTTTCTGAAAATGATATGGGTATAATGACTTTACTGATCTCGGGAGGGACGAAGGTAGTTGTTTATCCAAAACCCAATCATGAACCAGCAACATTTACTATTTTGAATTTTGCTGTAGCTGATGTTGATAAAGCTGTAGATGAGCTTATAAAAGCGGGGATTAAATTTGAGCAGTACGATTTTGGTGATTTTAAAACCGATGAAAAAGGCATTATGCGTGGTAATGGCCATGGTCCGGATATTGCCTGGTTTAAAGACCCTGCCGGAAATATTTTATCAGTGTTGAAAGAGATCTGATCCTTTCAGAAAGCCAGCATCCTCCAGATTAAAACATTCGTATATTGTATTCGCAATAAATGGAAACGATATATAATGCTATTGGTACGGGTTATAATATAACACGCAAAGCAGACCCGTTTTTAACTGGTCGGCTTTTGCATTTTTTAGAACCACACGGAGGTAAACTATATCTTGATATTGGCTGTGGTACAGGAAATTATACGGCTGCCCTTGCCAGGCAAGGTTTAAATTTTGTTGGTGTTGAACCATCGGAAGAAATGCTAAAAGAGGCACGGAAGCGTGATGAACAAATAACCTGGTTACAAGGAACCGCCGAACAAATACCAATTGAAGGTAATGCCTTTGATGGAGTTATTGCTACACTCACTATTCATCACTGGGTGGATATTGATAGGGCAATAAAGGAAATTTGCAGGGTTATAAAACCCGGGGCTAAGCTGATTATTTTTACCGCACTCCCCCAGCAAATAGAGCGTTACTGGCTTAATCATTATTTCCCGGAGATGCTTGGGTCCTCCATAATTCAAATGCCCACATCCGATTCAATTAATAGAGCGATCACCAAAGCTGGATTTGAAAATATAGGTACTGAGAAATATTTTATTCAGGACGACCTGCAGGATAATTTTTTATACTCCGGAAAAAGCCGGCCGGAACTTTATTTTAACGAAGAAATAAGGAAAGGTATATCCTCGTTTGCGGCCCTGGCTAATGTGCAGGAAGTAAAAGCCGGCTTGCTGCAACTCAAGGCTGATTTAGAAAGCGGCGAATTTATAAACGTAAAGAAGAGATATGAAAATGATTTAGGCGATTACCTGTTTATTGTTGCTCAAAAGAAGGCCTGACCGTGGGACTGCAGCAGAGAAAATCACTTTTTAAAATAAAATGACAATGAGGAGGCACCTACGGAGCCATTGAATAAGTTTATTTTGTGCTATAAACAGGCAACTCCGCTGGAGCTCTTGACTGAAAGTAGCAACAGTTTAGTTCCAGAGGAACTACCTGTTTATAGTATATAGAATGATGTTTAAAGGCTCCAGCGGAGCCTCCTATTATTGAAAGCGATTTCATGAGAGCTACAGGCTTTTCTTTTCGGGGATTTAATACTAATCAGGTATTAGCCATTTTAATAATGTTCCTTACACGTTCAGTGTCGGTTACATCGGTACTATATTCATCGCCGTAAGTATCGCCCATAACAATATGATCATTCTTATAGATCATTTTGCTTTCCACACGCTTCCTTGCCGATGAATGTACCTCTGTAGCCCCTGTAAAATGTACAAGATCGGCTACGTTGGCTTCACTTACCCCGCTGCCCGGCATTATTTTAATGCGGCCCGCAGCCTTTTCAATTAAATGGGCAATAGTACTTGAACCTTCCATAGCAGTGCTCTTGCCTCCAGAGGTTAAAATACGCTCGCAGCCAAGCTCAATAATATCTTCCATTGCCTGGTATAGATCGGCACACATATCAAATGCGCGGTGAAACGTTACACCAAGGCCCCATTCCTTTGCTAATTTTACCATTTCGGCGCAGCGCTCCTTATCTATAGTTCCATCGGCGTTAAGCATTCCTATTACAATTCCGTCGCAGCCTGCTTCAATACAATAGCGTATATCGGCCATCATTATGCCAAACTCCAGGTCGGTATATAAAAAATCGCCGCCTCGTGGTCTTATCAGTACATATAATTTTATGTGGAGCAGTTTACGGGCAATAAAGATCTCACCGTAAGATGGAGTAGTACCACCTTCATACAAATTTTCACAAAGCTCAACACGTGTAGCCCCGCCATCCTGTGCAGCTAATGCTGATGTTACAGAATTTGCACAAACTTCGAGAGAAACGGTGGTTAGTTCATGATTCATAGCTTGTGGTTTATAGCAATGCTATAAACTTTTTAGTAAAGTTGCTGACGGGTTAAATACCTTAAACGAAATGTTGGTTCAAATGGTTTTAAATGGTTTATAGTTCATAGTAGCCGCGATACCGTAAAATTAGCAATCCTGGCCATGAACCATCAACTATGAACAATAAGCTAATCTCAATAAAAGCTTTTGCCGGGAACTAACAGATCCTGTTTTTCGGCATTACAAACCGCGAATGAAAATCCTTTCTGAATGGCATAAGCACCATATTCGCCCTTTTTATTGATTGCCAGAAAGCCAACCTGGATTTCTTTGGCTGTATCGGGTTTCTTTTTAATGATCCGCTTAACGGCCTCTTTACAGGCATCTTCGGGAGAATATCCCTGGCGCATGAGCTCAACTACCAAAAAGCTGCCCACATTGCGGATAACTTCTTCGCCTACACCGGTTGAAGTTGCACCGCCAACTTCGTTATCAACATATAAACCTGCACCTATTATCGGGCTGTCACCAACACGGCCACGCATTTTAAAAGCCATCCCGCTGGTTGTACACGCGCCGGATATGTTACCTTTTGCATCGAGTGCCAGCATACCAATAGTATCGTGATTATATTGATTTCCCGGGGCGTGCTGTTTATTTTCAATATTCATAACCGGAGAGTATTTGGCGGTTTTAAGCCATTCTTTCCACGCTTTTTCTGATTCGGGAGTAAGTAATTTTTCTCTTTTAAAGCCCTGCTCAACTGCAAACTGGGTAGCGCCGGCACCAACCAGCATTACATGCGGTGTTTTCTCCATTACTAAACGGGCGACAGAAATTGGATGGGCAATATCTTCGATAGCAGCAACCGAACCGCAATTGCCAAACTCATCCATTATACAGGCATCAAGGCTAACATGGCCGTCGCGGTCGGGATAACCAGCCCTGCCAACAGTATGGTTTTTCATATCAGCTTCGGGAATCCTTACACCCGCTTCAACGGCATCTAAAGCCCTGCCTCCTTTTTCGAGTGTTTTCCAGGCTTCTTTATTAGCAATGATACCGAAATCCCAGGTTGAAATAACAATAGGAAAGCCAGCAGCCTGGTTTAAAATAGTTGCCCTGGCGATTTTGGAGGTTGATAATGCTGCCAGCGAGGCGCCGGCAGCCGAAATTTTTATAAACTTACGGCGGTTATACATAGCCGCTAATATACAAAAGCATATTGAAACGAAACAAGGGGCGGGGCAAGAATCAAGAGTAGAGAACCAAGAGCAAAGAATCAAGAACCAGGATTTAAAAAGCCAATGATATACTTGTCAAACCGATATTTTGTACAGACTTGTTATCCTGAACGCAGTGAAGGATCTTATACACAGGGTATGAACGCAGACAAGTATAATGGCAACCTGTCAACTTGAGAAGATCCTTCACTGTGTTCAGGATGACAAAAGGAGATTGGATTTTAATCAATTAGAATGTCAACTTCCCACAATTCTTAAGCCGCCTTTTTAGTTTTAGCAAATAAGCCCAGGATAAGTGAAATAATAAGCCCTGTTCCAAACTGACCTACAAGCGCTTCCATTACCTGTGCACTTGTTGTAAATTGTTTAGCCACACTTACCAGGTCCTGGTTTATTTGCTGCTGCGATTCACCACTGGCTACCATTGCTTTCAGGGCATCCTTTACCATATATTCTGCAAATCCCGGGTTGATGAATCGACAATAAAAAAAACTGAATAAGGCAATTATAATGGCAACAGTTACGGCTACCAGCAAGCCGGTTTTTATCGCCTGCAAATAAGTGAGCACGCCTGTTAATTTCTTTACATTCTGCATTGCCAGGTAAATACCAATAGCCTGTATGGGAATTGATATGAGCCCGCCTACGCCCCTGATGTTTTCGGTCTGCATTCCCCAGTTATATTTGGTATTTAACCAGACACCCAAAGAAAAATAGCCGAATAAAAAAATGCCGCTGATTACACCGGTTATTAAACCAAATTTGATTGTTGATTTCATTTTTGTTTAGATTGATTGATGCAAAACTGGCCGATGTTTATCAGAAAAACAAAATAATGCAGGTGGAAAAAGGGTGGATTTTGGTTTGGATATGCGTTACGACTACAATTTTCCACGGTAGCAGATAATAGCCTCCTTGCGGTTATGAAGCCCAAGTTTGGCGTAAATATTATTAATGTGGGTTTTAATTGTGCTTATCTCAACAAAGTTAATAGCCGCAATTTCCTTATTGCTTTTGCCATCTATAATTAATTGCAATATAGATAGTTCTTTAACGGTTAAAGTTAAAAGCAGGTTTTGATATGTTTCGGCGACCTCTTTATCCTGATGCCTGTATTTGGAGATAAAGAAACCTGCAATTAAAAACAGGATGGCAACGGCGGTTATATAATAATCGAATTGGAAATATTTGTAAACCAAAAAGATGTTTGAAACCTGGAACAAGATGATTGCCAAAGCTGCTGCAATGCCAATTTTAAATCCAATTTTGATTGTTGGGTAGGTCATGTAACTCAGGTGGAAATTTGAGCGATGAAACCTACTCAAAATCGTGCTGACAATTATAACAATGCCAGTTTTTTTGTGTGTGGAACGGATTTACAAGATTAGCGATGGAATTTAATAAACCTACATCTTTATCCTCCGCAATATTACCTACATTGGTTGATGCGCAGAAAGGGCATACTACATAGGTATTGTTTTCATTATCGATCTCGAAATGATCGCTTTCGTGCAAATCGCCTTCGGTGGCCAAGATTTCGCGACACCTTTCAATATCTTTTTCAAACACTTTAACCTTTACACCACCTACTGCCTGGTTGTAAAGCGGGTTGGCCCCGATTATATTTTCGTCGGCAATAAAGCAGGAAATGCCATTTGCCTCGAGCCTGGTACGCACAATGTGGGCAAGTACCGGATCGTAGTAGGATTCAAATGTTACTATTTTATCGTCCGTTTTCATTTGTGCAAAATAAAAATTTTTATGCTAAGATACCGGGTTTTTATTTAATTTGGATGACATGAACCGCATTGACAGAGTTTCGGCTATATTAATTCAATTACAATCGCGCAGGGTGGTTAAAGCCAGTGATATAGCCGAAAGGTTCGGTATAAGCCTGCGTACCGTTTACCGCGACGTAAAAACATTAGAAGAAGCCGGGATCCCGATAATAGGAGAGGCTGGGGTTGGTTATTCCATTATGGATGGTTACCGCCTGCCGCCGGTGATGTTTACCCGGGAGGAAGCTACTGCCTTTTTAACTGCCGAAAAGTTTGTTGAGAAACTAACGGACGCCTCAACTACTGAACATCATAAATCGGCGATGTATAAGATAAGGTCGATACTAAAGACTGCAGAAAAGAATTTACTGGAAGATATTGATGGTAATATTGAGGTGCTGAGGAGCCACAGCCACCTAAGGGTTGATAATAAAGATCATATTCAGACTTTGCTGAATGCTATGGCCCAAAAAAGTATATTGAATATAAATTACTTTGCTATCCACAACCAGGAGCATACCAAAAGAGATGTTGAACCCATCGGTATTTTTTATAAACATGGCTACTGGCACCTGATAGCCTATTGCCAGTTAAGGAAAGATTACCGTGATTTTAGGGTTGACAGGATTAATCAGATTGAATGCAGCGGCAGAATTTTTACCAGTAAACACCCAACCCTGAAAGCGTACATTGCCCAAACCGCTAAAGAGCAGGAGCTGGATATGGTAATAATGCGGGTTGATAAAGCGATATACGGGCACCTGGAATATCAAAAATATTATAGTGGCTTTGTTTCGGAAAAAACGGTAGGCAGCCGAATAGAAATGACATTCCTCACTACATCAATAGAAGGCTTTGCCCGCTGGTTTATGATGTTTGGCGACCAGGCCGAAATTATAAGCCCCGATAGTTTAAAAGAGCAGGTTGGTACCATAGCTGCTGCCATTGCTCAAAAAAATCTTCAATTAACAAATTCCTACTGACATAGGGTTGTCATTCGTTGTGGTTTAATTTGTGTAACAAACAGGTAAACGTCGTATCAAACGGCAAAATTTGTATACATTTTAAATTAAACCATTATGCGTTACTGGATTGTAGTAGTATCAAAAGATCATATTGCCCGTGGTATTGAAGGCGGCTTTATGCAGGCCAATCATGGCAAAGAAGGCCCCTTAAAACGAATGAAAGCCGAGGATTGGGTAATAGTTTATTCGCCCAAGGAATCATATGCAGGAAACGAACCTTTAAAGGCGTTTACTGCAATTGGTCAGGTGGCCGATGATAAGGTATATCAGCATAAAATGGCAGATGATTTTATTCCTTTCCGCAGAAATATAAACTGGTTTAAAAGCAAAGAAACCCCGATCATTCCCCTGATAAACGGGCTGGATTTTATAAAAAACAAAGCTTCGTGGGGATATCGGTTTCGTTTTGGCTTTTTCGAGATACCCGAAGATGATTTCAAACTTATTCACTCTGAGATGGTTGGGTAGTAGGGATTAGAGACTTGAGACCAGAGATTAGTTATTACATCAATTACTAATCATACGAGATTATTTTTAGTCCGCGATTGCTTAGTGTCATCGCAGGAGACGGGTTTCCTACTGTTTTAAGCCAACTTTTTAATAAGATTATAATATAACATAGAAATTTAACAACCATTAAAACATAAAAAATGAGCACACTAACATTAAAAACAACCTTCAAATTTAAAGCACCTATTGCAGAGGTTTGGAAAGGGCTTACAGACCCAACTATCGTAAAAGAATATTTTTTTGGTACCGATTTAAAATCTGACTGGAAGGTTGGCAGCCCCATTACTTTCAGCGGGGAATGGGAGGGACATAAGTATGAAGACGGCGGAATTATCCTTGATATTGATGTGCCAAAATTATTAAAGTATAATTATTGGAGTAGCATGAGCGGTACCGAAGATAAACCCGAAAATTATTACAATATCACTTATGAACTAAGCGAAGCCGATGGGGAAACTAATTTAGTAATAACCCAAGACGGTATTAAAAATCAGGAATCCGCGGATCATTCGGAGCAAAACTGGACAACTGTTTTTGATGGATTGAAGAAAATTATAGAGAAATAATTATCTTATGTAACTGTTTAATTAATCTTTATAATTAACTCATTAAAAATAATTTAAATATCGATATAACTTATTGGAATGGCAACTAAAATTGGATTATTAACCCAGGATCAATTCTATTTGGTTGGTATCTCGGTAAGAACGACCAATCAAAACAGTCAATCCCAGCAAGACATAGGCGGGCTATGGACGAGGTTTATGAACGAAAGGCTGATGGCGCAAATTGTGGATAGAACATCGGATGATACTTACTGTGCTTATACCGATTATGAAACCGATCATACCGGCCCTTATACTGCGGTGCTGGGATGCATGGTAAGTTCACTGGATCATATTCCGGACGGGTTTATAGGTATAACAATCCCGGCCGATAAGTACCTGGTTTATTATTTGGATGGTGATTTCCCTGCCAATATTGGCGCAGCCTGGAAGCAAATATGGGCAAGCGACGTAAGCAGGAAATACACTTCCGATTATGATTGGTATAAAGCTAATCCTAAAAGCTTTGAAGAAACAGAAGCAAGGATTTATTTAGCGGTTAAATAAGTTGAAATCTTTGTCATTCTGAGCGTGAGCGAAGAATCTTCTACGCCGGATAAGTATATCGGTGACTTATCGATTGAATGAGATTCTTCGCTCACGCTCAGAATGACAAAAATAACAATAGGCTTTTTGTGCTATTTAACTATAACGAATTATCTGTTAAAACTCAGTCGTTTACCGGAGCCATATTCAATTAAGCTTCCATTGGTCCATGCAACATTGCCCGATACAATGGTATAAGCAATTTTTGACTGAAAGGTAGTACCTTCAAACGGGCTCCACTTGCATTGGTATAAAATATTGTCCTGGTTAACTTTCCATGGGGAATTTAAATTTGCCAGTACCAGGTCGGCCCAATAACCTTCGCGAATAAAACCGCGTTTTTCTATTTGGAAACATATAGCAACATTATGTGCCATTTTTTCGGCTATTTGCTCAAGGCTGATCTTACCCTGATGATATAATTCCAACATGGCAGGCAGAGCATGTTGTACCAGCGGACCGCCAGATGGTGCCTGCAGATAAGGCAGCGATTTTTCCTCTAAAGTATGTGGAGCATGATCGGTAGCTATTACATCTATGCGCCCGTTTAATACAGCCTTTAAAATTCCATCCCTGTCATGTTCTGTTTTTACAGCCGGGTTCCATTTTATCAGGTTGCCTTTGGTTTCATAATCTTTATCGGTAAACCAAAGGTGATGGATGCAAGCCTCGGCAGTTATCCTTTTATCCTTTAATGGGATTGAATTATCAAAAAGATAAGTTTCTTTTTCGGTAGAGATGTGCAAAATATGCAGCCGTGTGTTATGTTTTTTCGCAAGGTCGACTGCCATTGAGGAGGAAAGATAACAAGCCTCAGCACTGCGGATCTTCGGATGAAGTTTCACAGGGATATTTTCGCCTAATAATTGTTTGTAATGCTCGAGATTGCTTTTTATGGTGGCTTCGTCCTCGCAATGTGTAGCAACCAGCATAGGCGAGTTTGCAAAAATATTTTCGAGGGTGTTTGGGTTATCTACCAGCATATTGCCGGTTGACGAGCCCATAAAAACCTTTATGCCGCAAACATTGGCTGTATCGGTGCGTAATACCTCCTCGATATTATCATTCGAAGCTCCCATAAAGAAGGAATAATTAGCCAGCGATGTGCGTGCACCAATATCATATTTATCCTGAAGCAATTGCTGGGTAAGCGTATTGGGTACCGTATTAGGCATCTCCATAAAAGAAGTTATGCCGCCGGCAACTGCCGCCCTTGACTCCGAATAAATGTTTGCTTTATGAGTTAAACCAGGCTCGCGGAAATGCACCTGATCATCAATACAGCCGGGAAAAAGGTACAGGCCTTCGGCATTTATTTCTTTATCGGCAATGGTATCAATCTGTTTATCAATCCGGTCAATAAAACCATCTTTTACCAAAACATCGGCAACAAGTTGCTGATTTTCATTAACTATAGTAGCCGATTTTATAAGGATTGAGCTCATGAAGCAAAGTTAAGTTTTTTTGAGGTTAAGCGGGATGCAAAATACTTTCCTTTACTTTTGAGTTGAATAAGTTTGTGTCATGCAGAGCGCAAAGCCTCTATCAGAAAAAAACTAATTTTTATGTTACCATGTTTGATGATTTAATCGCTCATATTCAATCTGAAATTCACCTGACTGAAACAGAAGTTGAAAAATTTAAATCTTTTTGGAAAGTATTTGAACTATCTAAAGACGATTATCTTTTAAGAAATGGCGACCTGTGTATGTTTGATAGCTATGTTGTAAAAGGGTGCTTAAAGGCCTATTGCATCAATACAAAAACCGGAAAAGAGGATATATTATTTTTCGCAACTGAAAAATGGTGGGCTACCGATTTAGACAGCTTTGTTAACAAAACACCATCTATTTATAATTTAAAAGCAATAGAAAATACCACAATGCTCCGGATAAGCAGAGAATCTTTTATTGAATTATTAGATACCCTCCCAAAACTGGAAAAATATTTCAGGATAATCCTGGAAAGGTATATAGCATCTATGCAAAGGCGGGTAATTATATTAAATAGTTATACGGCTGAAGAAAAATACCAGCATTTTATAGAACAATACCCCTCTATGCTTCAACGTGTACCGCAATACCTCATTGCATCTTACCTGGGGGTTACCCCTGAATTTCTGAGCCGGGTAAGAGGGAAGAAATAAGAAAGCCTCATTTCTTAAACTAAATCAATGAAAACAAAAAATACCGGAAATATTTTTGACCTAAAATTCATTATGGCAAAAATATTGGTAATAAATGCAAGCCCAAGGGGCCACAGATCGCACAGCAGGGCGTTAACCGGATTGTTTATTAAAACGTGGCAAACCCGGTACCCTGACGACAGCTTTACAAACAGAGAAGTAGGGCAAACCCCGGTTCCGCATATAACAGAAAATTGGATTGCTGCAGCATTTAAAGATAAAGCAACCTTAAACCCGGAAGATGAAAAAGTGCTAAAGTTGAGCAACGAATTAGTAAATGAACTTAAAAATGCGGATTTATTTGTAATAGGAACGCCTATGTACAATTGGGGAATCCCAAGTGGACTGAAAGCATATATTGATCAAATAATGCGGATAAACGAAACATGGAAATTTCGTTCGGGCGAACCTGATGGCGATTACGTTGGGCTTTTGGAAAATAAAAAACTGTATATCCTTTCAAGCCGTGGAG
The DNA here is from genome assembly GCA_013286325.1 of Bacteroidota bacterium. Classification (GTDB taxonomy): domain Bacteria; phylum Bacteroidota; class Bacteroidia; order Sphingobacteriales; family Sphingobacteriaceae; genus Mucilaginibacter. Next base: position 30,176 of record JABDFZ010000022.1, read on the forward strand.
ACAGCGGCTACAACAAAGGTGAAACAAATGAATACATGAATTTTCAGACCACTTATTTAAAAACCGTTTTCAATATTATGGGTGTAAGTGATGTGGAAATTATTTCGTTGGATAATGAAGAATACGGAGGTGAAAGGTTTGCAAAATCACAAAGAGAAATAAATCAAAGAATATTGCAAATCAGGTAATCTGATAATAGATGAATGACTAATAGGTTTAGATATGAAAACCTGCTTCAGGCAAAAAATATTTCTGCTTTCTTTCATCATTCCACCGGTTAACGGAATTTTAGGATACGCGGTTTATAAAAGCAGTCAAATCTTGATGAATCGCTGCAATGAGTAATGGCTGAACCCGGATCTAAAAAGCCAGGTTCAGCCATTACTGCGTTCAGCAAAATTACTTTCTTCCCCAGAAATAATTAAGACCGAAAGATATATTGTCGTTTAAGCCTAAATGGAATGTGCTGTTTTTTGTTTGGTAATCCAGGTTATAGGATACTCCGCCGAAACCAAGATTAACACCAAGTTTTGGGGTAGGGAAAAACACAAAGTTAGGTGTGCTGCCTACGCTGAAGGTACCGTATTTAAAATAAGTGGTATTGTTTAAAGTGCTTATGCCCAATTCAGGGAAGAAACCGAATTTATCGGTTATCATGCAATAATAACGGGCATGAACGCCAATGCCGACAATATCGTTATGGTATTTATCGCTCGACACATAATTCTTAGTGGTTGAAGTATAGGAATAATAATTAGATGTTTCTGTTCCGCCAGTACGTGAGTAAACGGCCTGTACTCCAATTGACCATTTGTCGCTTATAAAAAAACCTATCTCGGGACGGAAACTCATTGCAGATATTTTGCTGGTAGTATAAATGGTATAACCATCGGCGTAATTATAAGTATTTGATGAACCGTAGCTGTTGTAATCGTAGCTTACGCTCCCGCCAAGATAAAATTCGCCTTTTTGGGTTTGTGCAGACGCTACACTGATACAAGTAATAAATAAGATTGATAATAAAAGTAGTTTTTGTTTCATGTGATTAAATTTGTTGTGCAAGATAAGTTGTTAAATTAATTAATACGCAATGAATGGATGAATAGCTACAAGGGGATGATGAAATAAGTGATCGCTGATGTTTGCCGATTGTTTTGATGAAGCTGATGTTGTGATTACTTAGGTTTAGTTATTGTTTTGATGAAGATTTTTAAACCCGGGGTAAATAATCTTAAAATCAGCTTCATCACACTTATCAGCTTAAATCAGTGCTCCGGACTTCCTGACTAAAAGAAAACCCTATCTTTGCCAAATGGCTGTAAGTTTTGATGATTTTAAGTTTAACCGGCAAATTTTAAATGCCGTTGCTGATGCCGGTTATACCGAACCTACGCCTATCCAGCAAAAAGCAATTCCCCCGATTTTAAACGGGCAGGATGTTATGGGCATTGCGCAAACAGGTACAGGCAAAACTGCTGCCTATGTTTTGCCCATTATTATGAAACTTAAATATGCCCAGGGCGAAAATGCCCGTGCACTGATAGTTTCGCCAACGAGGGAGCTAGCTATGCAGATTGAGGAGAACATAAAGACCTTTGCTGCCAATACTGATTTAAGAGTAGTTGTTCTGTACGGCGGCCTTGGCCCTAAAACACAAATTGAACAGATAAACAAAGGGGTTGATATTATTGTAGCTACTCCCGGCCGTTTTATGGATATTTACCTGGCGGGCCATATAGTTACCAAAACGCTGCAGGTGCTGGTACTTGATGAAGCAGATAAAATGATGGATATGGGCTTTATGCCGCAGATAAACCGCATTTTAGAAGTGGTGCCTGTAAAACGGCAAAACCTGCTGTTCTCGGCAACCATGTCCGACAAGATACATGAGCTTTCGAATAACTTCCTGGAGTTTCCAACTATTATTGAGGTGACACCACAGGCAACCCCGGCGCAAACCGTGAACCAGCATTTGTATTTTGTGCCGAATGTTAAAACCAAGATAAACCTGCTTAAAAAACTGCTGGATGTTGAGGACGATATTAAAAAACTGATCATTTTCTGCAAAACGCGCTTAGCAGCAGAGGACGTTTATAAGTTTTTGTTGCGCAAGTTTGGAGAGAAAGAAGTTAAGGTTTTACATGCTAATAAGGGGCAAAATACCCGCATCAACGCCATTAACGCTTTTAAAAATGATGAAGTAAAAATACTGGTGGCAACAGATGTGGCCTCGCGGGGGATTGATGTGAGTGATGTGAGCCATGTAATAAATTTTGATGTGCCGGTAGTAATTGAGGACTATGTACACCGGATAGGCCGTACCGGAAGAGCTTATCAATCGGGCGAGGCGATAACTTTTTGCAGCCCGAACGAAGAGTACTATATCCGAAAGATCGAGAAGCTGATCAAGCAGACTATCCCGGTTTCCACAATTCCTGATGATGTATTTATTGAGGCTACCCCTTATGAAGAGAAGCAGGAGCAGGCCAGAGAGGTGGATATACAAAAACGAAAGGAAGACCCTGAGTTTAAAGGAGCATTTCACGAGAAAAAAACATTAAATCAGCATAAAAAATTTGAAGCTGCAAAAGCCAAGGCATCAGGGAAAGCGAATGTGAAAAGAACTAAATCGCCAAAATCATACAGAAAGAAACGTTAACCTTAGCCAGACTTACAAAGTTTTATAAACTTTGTAAGTCTCAACCAAGACCATGAAACTAAGAATTACTCCCTTAAACTTTGCAAGCGCATTTCTTTTGGTGGTTGCAGTTTATAGCTGGATATATGGCGTACAAATTTCGGGTACGCATTTTAAAACCATGACCACTGCAATAGGGTGGATTTTTTTACTATTTGCAGTTGTAGTGTCATTTATGGATATAATGTTCCGCAATTTTTTTTCCAGAAACTAAAAAGTTATGGATTGTAGAGCTAAGCTTTATAACTTTGGCGGCTATTATATTTTTACTTGTAAAATAAAGATTATGAAGACAGCTGAAATAAAGCTTACTATACAACTTGATGATGATAATGTTCCGGAAAACATTATGTGGGAATCGACTGATGCGCAGAACAAAGAGGCGCTGCCGGTAAAATCAATGATGCTTGCCCTGTGGGACCAGAGTTATAAAAATACCTTGCGTATTGATCTTTGGACAAAGGATATGCCTGTTGATGAAATGAAACGTTTTTTTTACGAAACCCTGCAAACTATGGGTGATAGCTTTTTACGCGCTACAGGCGAAACGAATATTGTAGAAGACCTGCGTGATTATTGCGCCCACTTTGCTGATAAAATGGAAATTAGCCAAAAATAAAATGCGCCTTAATACCTTATTCTCATTTGCGGGCTTTATAATGCTTGTTGCCGGCACCTACTGCCCAATATTACGTCCGTTCCATTTGTTTAACTGGGACGTTTTCCAGGCGAACAAGCCTTATGGCATAGTAATTTTAATGGTTGCAATGGTGGGGATAATCGGGACTGTTTTTAACCAGAAGAAGATTATCCGCTTAACTTCATGGCTTTCATTAGGCTTGGTTACACTGTTTCTTATACTGGCCTGGTTAAAGATCCATACATCATTCAGCTTTATTCCATTTCATTCAATTGATGCTTTTTTAACAAGACAAATTAAATTTAAATGGGGTTGGTACCTGCTATTCGGAGGGCCTTTACTCTCGCTGGCCGGGGTTACCTTCGGCACAAAAACAAAGTTTAATAATACTGTTGCCAAATAGGTAAAACAAATTCATAAAAATTTGTTTATTCATTTCAATTGCTTGTTAACCAGACATGTTTTAAAACAAATTATTTAACATATTTGTATCAGCTTAAAACAAAATAAATGTTGAAATTTTCCTTTCGCCAGCAGGTGTTTGCCGGTTTTGCTGTATCAGTGCTGCTTGTTTTACTTGTAGGGATATTATCCTATAAAAACATTAATCAGCTTGAAAGTGATTCGGATATGGTGGACCACACTCAAAAGGTGATAAAAACCTCATCAAACCTGCAGCAATTAATGATTGATGCCGAAACCGGTATGCGTGGTTTCGTGGCAACTAATGATAAGATTTTCCTTAGCCGTTACAGCTTTTCGCTTCCGGGGATCAATGGTGATCTTCAAGACCTTAAAGGATTGATTGCTGATAACCCCATACAAGTCAGTAGGGTAGACTCATTAAACAAATATGTATATATCCAGCTCAATATTATGAAAGATAATATTGATGCGCGGTCTGCACAGGGGCTTGATATTATGGTTGCAAACCATATGCTTTTGAACGGAAAGCAGAATATGGACCAGATAAGGTTGATTATTGACCGGATTAAGGAAACAGAAAGCCATTTGCTTAATACCCGCAAAGCAAATACGAAGGCGGCTTCAACGGGAGCTCTTGATATTATTGTTGGCGGTTCGATAGTGTTCCTTGCTATTATAATTATACTGTTCATTTACATACAGGGAACTTTTGAACAGCAAAAGAAAATTGAAAAAGAGATAAAGGTAGCCAACATAGAGCTTGAACGGGTGCTTGATGAAAACCAGGAAAAAAACTGGCTATTAACCGGAACGGCTTCGCTTAATGAAAAGATGCAGGGGCAGCAAAGCGAAATGGAACTGGCGAATAATATACTTACCGAAA
>JABDFZ010000023.1 GCA_013286325.1 Bacteroidota bacterium
AAGCAATGGCGCAGGAAACAGCGGCACATCTCAGCGATTATCAGGCAACCTCTGTAAAGGTTAATGATTTAATTCATACCAAATTAGATGTGCACTTTGATTATAAAAAGTGCTACTTATATGGTAAGGAATGGATAACCTTAAAACCACATTTCTATCCAACCGATACTTTGAGGCTTGATGCCAAGGGAATGGATATTCACTCGATTGATATCCTTGCGGGAGGCAAACTCAGTCCGTTGAAATTTACTTATGACAGTCTTAGTTTAAATATAAAGCTCAACAGATTTTACAACAGATCAGAAAATTACACCATTTACATAGCTTATACCGCCAAACCTAATGAACGGAAAGGGCTGCGCAAGAATGAAAAAGGTTTGTATTTTATCAATCCTGATGGCACTGAAAAGGATAAGCCTACAGAAATATGGACCGAGGGGGAACCCGAAAGCTCCTCAGGCTGGTTCCCTACCATTGATAAACCTAATCAAAAAACCACTTCGGAAATCAGCATGACTGTTCCGGCTAAATATGTCACTTTATCGAACGGGAGACTGGCTTCACAAAAGAAAAATGCAGACGGTACACGAACCGATACCTGGAAAATGGAACTCCCCAACTCACCATATTTATTTATGATGGCGGTGGGTGATTTTAAAATTTACAGGGACCATTGGCATGGCAAAGAGGTAAACTATTACCTTGAACCTAAATATGCGCCTTATGCTAAGGATATGTTTGGTGACGTTCCTGAAGCGATCGATTTTTTCTCGAAGGTTACCGGGGTTGATTATCCATGGAATAAATATGCTGCTATTGTAGTGCGCGACTATGTAAGCGGGGCTATGGAAAATACAACCGCTAATGTATTTGGTAGCCAGAGTACACGCCGGGAGTTATTGGACCAATACTACAACTCCGGTGTTGAACATGAATTATTTCATCAATGGTTTGGGGATTATGTGACTTGTGAAAGCTGGAGCAATTTGACATTAAATGAGTCATTTGCCGATTTTGGGGAGATTATCTGGCTGGAACATAAATACGGAAAAGATGCAGCCGACGAACATATTAACAATGGATTGCAGGGATATGTTGGAAACCCGGAGAATCATAAGATACCGCTGGTCAACTTTCATTACCAGGCAATTCACGATGTATTCAATGGGGTTACTTATCAAAAAGGCGGGAGGATCTTGAATATGCTGCGTAATTATTTGAGCGATGCTGCCTTTTACAAAGGCCTAAATATATACCTGACATCAAATGCGTTCAAAAGCGCTGAAGCACAGCAATTGCGGTTAGCAATGGAAGACGCCAGCGGACTTGACCTGAACTGGTTTTTTAATCAGTGGTATTATGGGGCAGGCCATCCAGTCTTAGATATTAGCTACAAATGGGATGAAGCCTCAAAAACAGAAAACGTTTATCTGGCACAAAAACAGGACGGTCAAACATTTAAATTACCTATAGCTGTAGATATTTATGTTGGAGGTAAAACAGAGCGGCATAAGGTTTGGACAAACGGGAAGGCGGATACCTTATCGTTTAGGGTATCAACAAAGCCAACGCTGGTAAATGTAGATGCCGACAAAGTACTGGTAGCTCAAAAAACTGATCATAAAACTCCTGACGAATATGTTTTTCAATACTTTAATGCCCCGTTATACCTCGACCGTTACGAGGCTCTCGAATTTGCATCAGGAAACCAGGATAATAAAAATGCTCAAAAAATTATAGTAGCAGCCTTAAACGACAGGTTTTCGGGCTTACGTATAAAAGCACTGCAAACGCTGAATATGAATAAAGAAGATATCCGGAACATTAATAAGGATTTGAGAGATGCCTCCCTACCCCAAATTATTGAACTGGCAAAAACTGATCAGAATACAAATGTCAGAACGTATGCGCTAAGAACCCTGGCTGCTTTAAAAGATTCTGCAAATATGGAGATCTTTAAAAAAGCATTGACTAATCCGTCATACGAAGTTGAGGCATCCGCGCTTTACGGGATAAATGAAATTGATCCGGCTGTTGCTATTAAATATGCAAAAGGTTTTGAAAATGATAATGTTGGCGATCTGACACAAGCTATAGTAAGGGTTTATGCATCTAATGGCGGCGATGCAAAGTGGCCATATGTTTACCAGCGTTATGTTAACGGAACTTTACAAGAGCAGATTCACTTAACCGAAAAATTTTCAGGGATGATCGGTGGTTTAAAGAACCCTGAATATGTGCAGCAGGGCATAGCCAAATTAAAGTTTATGGGTATAACCTATAAAAAGAAGGGAGCCGGGCCCTATATTATTAAATATCTCAATAGCGTTAAAGAAGCACGGAACAAGGATACAGCAGCACAGGAAGCCGTAGAAAAAGCAATTCAGCAGATAAATGACGCCAAATAACTCTTGTCAATTTCCTGCCCGCTGCTGTTCCTCGGCCGATCCCGATTTAGTTTGAGTTTTGGTTAGTTTACCACTTCCGAATCTGTAGCTGAAGGTTGCGATAACAGCCCTTGAATAGATATGTGAATATCCATATTGGTTGAGATTGAAGTAATGATCGGTAGCGCTCCTATTCTCGCTATACAACACGTTGTCGGCATTGATTGTGATCGAGCCCTGGTCATGAAACAACTTTTGTTTCAGTGCAAAACTTAGCGTGTAATAAGCACTAAATACAGTACCGACAAACTGGCGTTTGGATTCATATTCAAAATCAGCCTCTAAAGACAATTTATTACTGCAACGGAAACTGTTATTCGTAACAAAATCAACAGAGGCAAAGCCGGGGTCATCAAGGCTGAACCCGGCTGCACTGCCGTTAAACAAATTCTGATAAATAGTAACCGTTGAATTAGTAGTAAACCATTTTGCCAGCTCTTTATTATAGCTGATGTCCACGTTCCACGAGCGTGCCCCCTGCACGTTGGTAGGCATGCGTGTAATGGTTGTTTTATTCGAATCGAGATAATATAGTGTGCGCAGGTAATTATGGTCAATATCATAGGCTGCTGTGATAAAAAATATATGCTGCCAAGACCACCCGAGTTCCGAGTGCCAGTTCATGTCCGGTTTCAAATTGGGGTTTCCCTCAAAATAAATTGTTGGCGAAAGCGGCCGCCTGAATGGCACCAGTTCATGATAATCGGGCCTGTCAAGCCTTCTCCCAAACTGAAAATTCAATGTATTTTGATCATTAAGCTTATAATTAAGGAAAACCGTTGGAAACAACTTGAAATAATTCTGATCCACTGAGGCGCTTGTAAAGAGCTGCTGTCCTTTCATCACCGATTGCTCGGCGCGCAAACCTGCCTGCACAGCCAATTTCTGGTATTGCCTGTTAAAATTGATATACGCTGCATTGATATTTTCGCTGTTGATATTGTAATCACTCAAGGCTGGATCGATCACATTTTGTCCACCTGATTGGTTGTAATAAGCACTATTGTTATTGGTTTTCACATAGCTTGATTTTAAGCCTGCTTCTATTTTACCATTGCCGGGTAATGGCTGCACATAATCGGCCCTGGCGCCAAAAATGTGCAATGTTCGCAACTCATCAATAAACACATTATCCAGGCTTAAAAAATTTCCCGATGCGTCATAGTTTATTGTTGTATTGTATTGTCCGGGCCTGTAACGATAGTCGGAATAGTCAACATCTGCCGACCACTGCCTGCCTGCTGTATCCAGTTTGTGCAGCAGCCCGACACCTGTGGTGAAATTAAACGGCTTATCGGCGTTTAATGCCGAAAAATTTTCGCTGCCGGTTTTATTTCGGTTGCTGTCGGCCACAGTCATCACAGACGTTAAGTTATTATTATATCCCCGGTCTGAGAGGCTGCCCGTTAATGTCAATGTTGTTTTTTTTGAAAGATAAATATCAAGTCCGGCAGAAGAATTGTAGGCTTTATTGATCGTTATGCCAGTGTTGGTTGAAACTTGTTCTATTGATAAAGCATTGCCATTCATGATGTCGCTGGTCACATGGCTTACGCTGAATCCTTTGCTATAACCATAGCTATTATTTAAATACAGGTTGTATTTATCAGTTTTATAATTGAGCACCAGGCTGCTATTATACCGGCTGAAATGCCCTTGTCCAAAACTTTCAGTAAAACTTCCGTTCAATCCGCTTTTGCTGTTCTTTTTCCTGATGATATTGATAATGCCGCCTGTTCCTTCAGCGTCATATTTTGCAGACGGGTTGGTCATGATTTCGATCTTTTTGATATCAGATGACGGCGTATTGGTCAAGAGATTAGCCAGATCATCAGCGGATAAATAGGTGGTTTTACTATCAATAGTAACATTGACCCCCGATTTTCCATTAAGCGTGACTTGTCCGTCAGGGGTTACCTGCACTCCAGGCAATTTCTTAAGTAACTCCAATACGTTGGTGCCGGTATTGGCAATATTCTGATCCACATTAACCACGGTTTTATCAATCAGCTTTTCGATCATCGGCGCCGAGCCTTTTATGGCGACTTCACCCAGCATTTTAGACGATATAGTTAATGTTACCAGGCCAATATCAATTACTGAATAAGCCGACCCAATAACTAAACCATTTTTAATGAGAGGCTTATAACCTATCAGGTCTGCTTCCAGGGTATATTCCCCGGCGGGTAACATATTGAAGGCGAAATTTCCTGAAGTGTCCGTCGCTACTGCTTTAAAAAGCAAAGTGTCAGGAAGTTTTTTGAGGCGGATAATGACCGACGGTATGGGCTGTTTCTTCTCGTCGGTTATGCGACCCTTAATAATATCTTGTCCATACGAGGCTGCAGCATAAATAATGACTAAAAATAATAGTGGTAATCGGAATAAAAGCTTCATTAATTTATATTTTGATCAATGATAGCCTATAATAAGATGTGAAAACCCTGAAGCAGGCAGACAGGAACGATCCGGGTCTATACAGACAAATTGAGCAGACAAACCCCGTTCGGAAGCTAAGTACCTGTATTCAGGGGTTGGTTTTGCCTGTTGGTCGATGATCCGATGCCCGAAACCTTAAATTACTTATCATTGTATTGTGAAGAATTTCCCCGACAATATCATCCAGTTTCAAAAAAAGCATCGCCTGTTAAGCCATGTGGCCTATTGGTTTATTGTACTGTTGATTGCGGTAAGCTCCAGTAAATATAGCGATGGGAAACGGGCGACGTACAGTTTCGAACTCATTACTGATTTCTTATATGAATTACCCGAAATAGCTGCAGCCTACCTCTTAACATATGTGATTGTGCCGCAATTTTTCTACAAAAAAAGATATTTGACTGCGACCCTCATTTTTATTATCAGCAGCTATGTGACCTGCGTTGCCGCCCGAATTATTATTGTAAAGATCTGTGAACCATTAGCAGGAATAGCGCCAAAAGCCTTTGAAACCTATTCCGAAATATCTACAGATATACTAAAGCTGCTATACGTCTACTTCTTCCAGATATTTTCCGTGGCCTTTGTGTTCATGTGCCTGAAAGTGCTGAAAGATCAGCTGGAAATACAAAAACGAGCGCTTACGCTTGAAAAAGAAAAAGCCGAAACCGAGTTAAAGCTTTTAAAAACACAGCTCAATCCGCATTTTTTGTTTAATACGCTTAATAATATTTACTCGCTTTCATTTACCTCATCGCCGGTAACATCCGAGTCCATTGCCCGGCTTGCAGATATCCTCGACCATATACTGTACCGCTGCGATACGCAGTATGTACCACTATCTGCCGAGATCGCATTAATTAAAAACTATATAGAACTTGAAAAGTTAAGATATGACAAGCGGTTAACCATAAATTTTGATGCAAAGATCGATCACGAAATTGCTATTGCTCCGCTAATTCTGCTTTCATTAGTTGAAAATGCTTTTAAACATGGCGCAAGCGACGACACTGGTGCCCCTGTAATTGATATTTGCCTGCATATAAATGAAAATGAGTTCATTTTTAATATATCAAACACAGTTGCCGAACAAAAAAGCGATATTGAAAGTTCATCCGGAGACAGAATAGGATTAAATAACCTGCGTCAACAATTAAACCTTATTTACGGCAATAATTATGGTCTTGAGGCAACCCGACAGGGGGAATATTTTAAAGTGTGCCTAACCATCGCACTTAAACACGATAAAACTGTTTATGAAAAAAATCAGGTGCTTGCTGGTTGATGATGAGCCATTGGCTATTTCACTGCTTAAAAAACACGTAGCCCAGCTTGATTTTTTAGAAGTAGCCGAAACTTGCCCTAATGCGCTTAAAGCCCTGGAAGTGTTGAAAAAAACAGAAATCGACTTAATGTTTCTGGATATCAGGATGCCGGCAATAAGCGGTATCGATTTTCTGAAAATGCTTCACCATCCGCCTAAAGTAATTATAACAACAGCATATCGTGAATATGCGCTGGATGGCTACGATCTGGACATTATAGATTACTTATTAAAACCCATTACTTTCGATAGGTTCTTTAAAGCAATTGAGCGTTATCTCAGGAATAATAATTTGATGGACTCATCACCAGCCAACATAAATTCCGAACAGGCTTCATTGTATATTAAATCTGCGCATAAAAATATTAAGGTAAATCCTGATGACATACTATATATAGAAAGCATGAAGGATTATGTGAAAATTCATACGATTGAAACAATAATTACCACAAAATACAGGATCAGCGATATGGAGGCAGAACTTGCTAATAAAGGCTTTTTACGTATTCATCGTTCCTTCATTGTTAACCTGAAACACTTAACTGCTTTCACTTCAAGCGATGTAGAAATTGGTAAAGTAGAAATACCTATAGGCGAAAGCTATAAAGAGCTGGTTTTTCAGGCTTTAAAAAGGCACTGAGTTCAACCCGGCCCATCCATTTAATCCTTAACTCAGAAGGGTTGCCGGTTCAGCCAATGAGGCGCAGCTTCATCGGCGTATGTAACCTCCTTATTTGCTGCACACTGCAAAACCTGCAATCGATTGCAAAAATATTTCAAAAACCCATTTTTTCCTGTATTTACAGCTAAAATTAATCTATTATTTATTTTTTATTAATGACCGCCTCTTCTTTTGTGTCATTATTATAAACCAATTATAACACCTGTTGACCTTCAATAAGCACCAGGCAATTTATTAACCACTCAAAACAATATCATGAACAATTACGATCCTAACCCGCCGTAAGTATGTTGCTGCAATGCACTATTTATTATCCTAACATGGTAAACCAACCAATTAAACTCAAAAAAATTAACAGAAAGACAATATGAAAAAAATAAAATACTTACTTGTACTTTTCTTTCTTTTCCCGCTTAGTTTGTTAGCTCAGCAAACTCCGATCAGCGGAAAAGTAATAGACTTAACCGATGGGTCAGCACTTCCGGGGGTAAGTGTAAAAGTTAAAGGCACAACCGTCGGTGCCATTACCGACATAAACGGAAAATTTCAGGTTACAGTATCCGATCCCAATGCTATTTTGCAGGTGTCGTACCTGAGTTTTGAAACCCGTGAAATTGCCATTAAAGACATAAAAGGGGGAACAATTGCCTTAAAACCTGCAAGTAAAGGCCTTGAGGAGGTAGTAGTTGTGGGTTATGGTGTGCAAAAAAGGGCAACTGTAACAGGCTCTATAGCAACGCTGCAAAATAAAGAGATCGTTACAACGAAAAACGAAAGCGTTATAAATATGCTAACCGGTAAAATACCTGGTATACGCATTGTCCAAACAACTGCAGAACCAGGGTCTTATGCTAATGATTTGAACATCAGAGGCTTTCAAACCGCTCCAGCTATTGTAATTGATGGCATAATCGGCGGGGACCAGTCAACATTAGGCAGAATGGATCCAAATGAAATTGAAAGTATCTCTGTGTTGAAAGATGGTGCAGCAGCTATATACGGTATAAGGGCTGCCGGCGGCGCCATTTTGGTAACAACCAAAAAAGGATCAAAAAACGGACAGGTTAATATCAATTATTCAGTTAACGATGCGGTACAAACATTTTTGGGAATGCCTCAGGGTGTAGGCGCTGTAGATTATATGATGCTGACCAATGAGAAGGCTAAACGCGATTTCCAAAATAATTTTATTAGCAATGTAACTCCGGTATATTCTTATGCAGACATGCTACCATGGCTCAAAGGCACCAACAAGTCTGCCGATTGGATAGGTCTTGTTTTCAGGAAAACAGCCGATCAAATCAGCCATAATTTAAATATTGATGGCGGAAGTGACAAGATTAGCTATTTCTTCAACTTTGGTTACCAGGAACAGCAAGGTGTTTTTAAAACCGGGGATTTGAACTACAACAAGTATAATTTCCGCTCTAACGTTACTGTTAACATAGTTAAAGGGTTAAAAGCACAGATATTAACATCGGGCTGGATGGATCAGAAAAACCAGCCTTACACTGATGAGTGGACAGTTTATAAGTACACCTGGAACCAGATCCCAATAAACCAGATTTATGCTAATAACAATCCTTTATACCCCAATGTAATGCCTGATAATATGAACCCTGCCATCATAACTGATGACAGTAAGGTAGGATTTAAGGTAGCAAAAAATAAGAGCCTTACAAGCCAGTTAAACCTAACATATGATATACCAGGAGTACCCGGACTAACTGCTAAGGCTTTGTTTAATATTGATTACGGGGTTTATGACTATAATCAGGTAAAAAACACATATAATTTATATACTTACAGCGCAGCCGATAATACTTATATCCCAAGTCCGGTAAATTCACCTTCGGGGATAACCCGTCAATATGCCACGCATTTTAATACTAATAGCCAGGTAACATTAAATTATGCGCATACATTTTTCCAGGATCATAACGTAACTGCTATGCTTACCTATGAGCAAAGCCATGAAACCTCTGATAATTTCAATGCTTACCGCGACACTAATATCCCTATAGATTATTTATTTGGAGGCCTGCAAAATGCAAATATGTTTGGTGGTCAGGATCCCAATGGTTTAGGGGACGTTGCGCACAGGAGTTATATTGGACGATTAAATTACGATTATAAGGGAAAATATCTTGCCGAATTCAGCTTTCGCCGTGATGGTACCAATCTGTATCAGCCGGGTCCCGATCAATGGGGTTTCTTCCCGGGTGCATCAATAGGCTGGGTTATAACCAAAGAAGATTTTTTCCGTAAACTGATTTCTCCAAATATCCTCTCCAATCTAAAGATCAGGGCTTCTTATGGTCAACTTGGTGACGAAGCTGGTAATGCATTCAATTATGTAACCGGCTATACCTACCCGGTAAACTCTTATATTTTCGGGACCGCTCCTGTGAACGGCTCAGCGCCAAAACTTGGCAACCCGGGTTTAACATGGCCAGTAAGTACTATAAAGAATATAGCCCTTGATTTCGGCCTGTTTAATGGGAAATTAGACGGAACTATAGAAGTTTTCAGAAACGACAGGACAGGATTGGTAGCCACACCTTCCACAGTTCTACCCGGCACTGTGGGTGCTCCTACGCCACAGATCAACTATAACAGCGATAGGGTGCAAGGCTTAGACTTCAGCTTAACTTACAGGAATACATTTGGCAAATTGGGTGTAAACCTTACCGGTAACATAGGCACAACCCGATTGAAAAATTTGAATGTTCTTAGCGGCCCTGCAGGCAACCAGTATTTAAATTGGGTAAATAATCAAAATAACAGGTATTCGAACATTTGGTGGGGGCCTGAATACGCTGGGCAATTTACCACCTACGGCCAAATATATAACTATGGTGTAAACACAGGTGGAGGCAATAACAATGTGATCCCCGGTGATTATTATTATAAGGACTGGAACGGTGATGGGGTAATAGATTCAAAGGATAACCACCCTATTGCGACTACCGATATTCCGTTATATAACTATGGCTTTACCATTGCATTAAGTTATAAAGGGTTTGACATGAACATGCTTTTACAAGGCGCAGCCGGTGTTTACGTACAATACGGTGAACAATTTGCGTCGCCGCTGATGTATGGCAGAAGCGCGTTAACCCGTTTCCTTGACAGCTGGCATACATTAGACCCTGCCGCTAATGTTTTTGATCCAAATACAGTATGGGTGCCTGGTTTTTATCCAGCAATGGGTTCGCCGGATGCACAAGGCACAAAGGCTATCCAGAATGCCAGCTACCTGCGTGTAAAAACACTCGAATTTGGTTATTCTTTATCCCCTTCAGTTTTGAAACATATAGGTGTTAAAAAATTCAGGGTATATGTAAGCAGCTACAACCTGCTAACATTCACCGGGCTGAAGAACTACGACCCTGAACACCAGGGAACTAATGCAGATAATAGCAATTTTAGTACTGCCTTCGCTGGATACACCTATCCGGAAAACAGGACTTTTAACCTGGGAGCTAACGTTTCCTTTTAAACTATTGACATATGAAAAGTATAAAAAAAATAATTATTGCGATATCTATAGTTGCAGGGGGGGTGGTAACCTCCTGCCAAAAGTTGAATGTTCCGCCAAAGAATATCTTTACGTCTGATGTTATATTTAACAGTCAGGCAGGCATTCAATCGTTTTTAGCAACGCTATACCAGGATTTACCTATTGAGGATTTTAAATACTTACCCAGCAGCGCCGACGGTTCTGGTTCAGGTGGTGGCTATGGCTTTGTACACGGAGGTAATGATTGGACAGAGTTTTATAATGAAGCCGGGGCTATAGGCGAAGAGGTTGGCCCCTGGAGCGGTTTTGATATTGGCGGAGGCTTTGGTTTCTGGCCATACGGCGACATCAGGAATGTTAACATAATGATAGCCGAGCTGCCAAAGCATGCTACTCAGCTAACTCAGGCAGGTGTAGATGCGATTTTGGGCGAGGCTCACTTTTTAAGGGCATACTATTATTTTGGATTGGCCAAGCGTTATGGGGGCGTACCCATTATAACCGTTCCGCAGGATCCCGGCGCACCATTGGCAACATTGCAGGTACATCGCGATAAGGAACAGGCGGTTTGGGATTTTATTAGTTCCGAGCTGGATTTGGGTTACAAAATGATGCCCGCAACCAGCGATGCAGGCAGGGCTAACAAGTATGTTGCAGCTGCGTTAAAATCGCGGGCAATGTTATATGCTGCGTGTGTTGCCAAATATGGTTCAACAAATTATGTTGATGGTGTGGCACGTTCATCAGGTTTCGCAGGCATCCCCGCCTCAGCAGCCGCAGCATACTTCCAGGCAGCTTATGATGCCGCAAAATTACTCGATGGCGTGTATTCACTTTATAATGCAACCCCTGGGGATAAGGTACAGAATTATGTTGACCTGTTCCTGAAACCCAACAGCCCTGAGAATATATTTATAAAACAGTATTCTAAAGCTAACAACACAGCCCATAGCTGGGATGCTACCATGTCGCCGCGCTACTTTACGGCTGATGCACTTTCGCGTTCATACCCAACTTTAGATTTGGTACAAGTTTGGGGCAATTTACAGGTAACCAACTCCGATGGTACACCTAAGCGATTTGATAACCGTGCAGATATACAGCAGGGACTTGAACCAAGATTGCTTGCTACTATTTATTTCCCCGGCGCAACTTTAAGAGGGCTTACCTTCGATATGCAAAGAGGTATTTACCCATCTTTTAGCGGAACTGCAGCTGCTGAAGTAGCAAAACAACCTAACTCGCGTTCATACATACTTTCGGGTGATACAAAAACCTTATACCAGGGTAAACAGGTTATTGGCTTTACAGGCCCATGGACCGGCGGTGATGAATTAACACGTACAGGTTTTTATGTACGCAAGTATGTTGATTACACTAGGCTGCAAGCTACAGTTGGTCTGAACTCGAGCGTACAGCCCTGGATAGACCTTCGTTATGCAGAAGTATTGTTGAACCGTGCCGAAGCTGCTGTTGAATTAGGTAACACCGGCGACGCACTAACTGTTATAAACCAGATAAGAGACAGGGCCGGTGCTACGCTTTACGGTTCTATCGATCTGACCAAAGTTCGAAATGAAAGACGTATGGAACTTGCCTTTGAAAACCAATATTACTGGGACCTGAAAAGGTGGCGCACAGCTGATGTGGTGTTGGACAAAGCGCATTTTAAAGGGCTGATGCCATATTACATATTTAATGAGGATAAATACATTTTCCTTTCGGAACCAGAATTATTTAACCGTGAATATACTTTCCCCAAACAAAATTATTACGAACCAATTCCGGGTGGGGAAATTTCAAAGAACCCTAACCTTCTGCCTAATAATCCTGGTTATTAAGAATTTAAAAATAAAATTAAAGATATGAAAACACTGATTAGCATAATTTTGGCGGGCATGGCTATACTGGCAATTTCTGCTTGTACAAAAACGGATAATTATGATGGGCCAAACGCTTCTTTCCAGGGGAATTTAGTTGCCTCAACAGGCGGTAATTTACTTACATCGGGAGGTAGTACCCAAATCTGGATGCAGCAAATAGGCTGGACTGTTCCACAAACCATTCCGAGTAAATTTGACGGCACCTTTGAGGATACCAAGTTGTTTAAAGGTGGTTACAAAGTTGTACCTACCGGTGGGGCTTTTTGGCCGGTTTATGATACCATAACTGTAAACATTAATAATGGCACCAAACATGATTTTGTAGTTACGCCTTATATCGTAATCAAAAATTTCACCTCAACCTTAACGGGGACAACGCTAACCCTGAAGTTCGATATTGATGCACCGGTTCCGGCGGGTATGCCAACTATTAAAGACATACAACCCTATGTTAACACAACCAGGCTGGTAGGTACAGGAGCTTCTATAAGGGATTTCTCTGATGTAAACGCCGTGACTATTAACAAGGATTTTATAGATATGACCCCGGCCGAGAAATCCATGACCTTAACAGTTCCTAATCTTCTCCCCGGCCGTACATTTTTTGTACGTGTTGGGGTGCGTTTAAGCGACAGTTTCAACAGTTCCAATTTTTCGGAAATAGTGCAGGTAAATATTCCTAAATAATTTAACCTAAAATAAAAGGAAATGAAATTTATTAAAATAATGATGGTGTGTTCCATCTTCGTAATAGCAATTACAGTTTTCAGCTGTAAAAAAGTGCAATATAAGTCCAGAGACACGTCCATGCTGAAACCACCACCTCCGGATACAACTAAACCGATAATTGATACCTCCGCAGTGCTTAGTAATTGTGATCAATTAGATGGCTGGGGCATAGTAAATGGAGGAACAGAAATAACAACCGCCCCAAAGGAAGGGAAGGGCTATGTTCAGGGAACCATTGCACCCGGTGGGAATTTTATGCAGTTCCAGCTGGCGCTTACTACCCCTGTTGATACAAAACAGGCTTTAGGAACCGGTGAATTAAAATTCTGGTGGTATATTCAGGATGTATCCCAGATAGACCCGGGTGGTCAGATACAAATGAGCAGTGCCAACAATCCGGATAATTTCCGCCTTGGTTGGGGGCTGTCTTCGATTCTCGACACAGTGCACGCTGGCTGGAACCACATGCAGTTGAGATTCATAGATGCATACGGGTTGACAGATGCAAATCTCGTTAATTTAAAGGCTATAAATTATATGAGGATATTCTATAACACCAAAGCTAATGTAACTACAGCTCAAACCTATGGTATTGATGATATGAGAGTTGATGTGGCGGCCCCTGTTATGATTAGTAGTTGCGATAAATTAGATAACTGGAATGTAGTAAACGGAGGGTCATTAATAGCAACCGCCCCAAAGCAAGGTACCGGCTATATCCAGGGGACCGTTAATGCGGGTGGAGATTTTATGCAGTTTCAATATTCGATCCCAACCACTGCTACCCCTGCCTTTATTGATACAAAAGCGACTAAAGATGTAGGCTATTTAGAATTCTGGTGGCTTATTCAGGATGTTACCCTGATATCACCAGGTGGCCAGATACAAATTAGCAGTGCCAACAATCCTGATGATTTCCACCTGGGTTGGGGATTGGATGGCATTCTTCCAACAGTTCACAATGGCTGGAACCACTTAAAGTTGAAAATGACCGATGCATACGGTTATACCGATAATGATCAAATTAATTTAAGAAAGATGAATTTCATGAGAATCTTTTATAATGTCACAAAGACGACGGCAACTCAAACCTATGGTATTGATGATCTTGAAGTTCACGTAAAATAATTATTTTCTTAATTCAGATAATTTAAACTATCAAAATGACGGAGAGAAATTTCTCTCCGTCGTTTTTAAAGAAGTAACATAATAATGAATATATATAATTTGTTAGGAATATTAACGGGTAAAAGAAAGCTCATATACATCCCCGTAACATTAACTTTAAGTCTGGTGGTACTATCAGCCGTTACCTGTTTTGCCCAGGATAAACCTGTTGCAAACGCGCCTGTTGGCAACCCCTTTGTAAGGGATATATACACTGCTGATCCATCAGCACATGTTTGGAAAGACGGGCGCCTGTATGTATATCCATCGCATGATGTTGCCCCTCCCCGCGGTTGCGATCTGATGGATCAGTATCATGTGTATTCAACTGACGATATGGTGCACTGGAAAGATGAGGGCGAGATATTACGTGCCAGCCAGGTTGAATGGGGACGCCCCGAAGGCGGCTTTATGTGGGCGCCGGATTGCGCCTATAAAAATGGCACCTATTATTTCTACTTCCCGCACCCAAGCGGAACCGCTTGGAACAGCACCTGGAAAATAGGCGTTGCAACCAGCAAAAGCCCGGCAAAAGGTTTTAAATCGCAGGGATATATCAAAGGGCTCGAATCATTAATTGATCCTTGTGTATTTGTTGACGATGACGGGCAGGCCTACTTTTATTACGGCGGTGGCGGCACCTGCAAGGGCGGAAAGCTGAAAGATAACATGGTTGAGATTGATGGTGAAATGAAAAAAATGGAAGGCCTGGAAGATTTTCACGAGGCCAGCTGGGTACATAAAAGAAATGGCATTTATTACCTGTCATACTCAGATAACCACGATGTTAACGGTAAACACAATCAAATGCGTTATGCCACCAGTACAAGCCCTTTAGGCCCATGGACCTATAAAGGCATCTACATGGACCCTACCGATAGTTATACCAACCATGGTTCCATAGTACTGTTCAAAGGCCAGTGGTATGCATTTTATCATAACAGCGCACTATCAAACCAGGATTGGTTAAGGTCTATCTGCTTCGATAAACTTTACTATAATGCCGATGGCACTATTAAAAAGGTTATACCAAGCGGATTTGTAAAAAGTAACTGATCAACCTAAATCAACAACAAACCTCTGCTTATGAACAAACTAATAATCAACATAACGCTGTTAGCCTCTTTAGCCGTAGCGATAGCAAGCTGCTCAAAAAAGGGCTCTGTTGCCAAAAGTCCTGCTGCCCCGGTTATAGAGGATGATAATGGTGACGGGCGTAAAAACCCCTTCGTTACACAGATCTATACAGCAGATCCTTCCGCACATGTTTGGGCCGACGGGCGTTTATATGTTTACCCATCACATGATATTGACCCACCTCGCGGCTGCGATTTGATGGACAAATACCATGTATACTCGACTGATGATATGGTAACATGGCGGGATGAAGGTCAGATATTACAAGCCAGTGATGTTGCCTGGGGACGCGCTGAGGGTGGCTTTATGTGGGCACCCGATTGCGCCTATAAAAATGGCACCTATTACTTCTATTTCCCTCACCCAAGCGGAACCGATTGGAACAATACCTGGAAGATAGGTGTAGCAACCAGCAAGAGCCCGGCAAGCGGCTTTAAATCGCAGGGATACATCCCGGGGCTGGAATCATTAATTGACCCCTGTGTATTTGTTGATGACGATGGGCAGGCTTACTTCTATTATGGTGGCGGCAACATCTGCAAAGGCGGCAAGCTAAAGGATAACATGATGGAAATTGACGGCGCGATGCAGACCATGCAGGGCCTCAACGATTTCCATGAGGCTACCTGGGTACATAAAAGGAACGGCGTTTATTACCTGTCGTACGCCGATAACTTTAACGAAGCAGGCAAGGGCAATCGTATGAAGTACGCTACAAGCAAAAATCCGCTTGGCCCCTGGACCTACCAGGGTGTATACATCGATCCGACTGACAGCGCAACCGACCATGGCTCGATAGTTGAGTTTAAGGGCCAATGGTATGCGTTTTATCACAACAGCTCGCTGTCTCATAACGATTGGCTCAGGTCTATCTGTGCAAACAAGCTTTATTACAACGCAGATGGTACCATCAGAAAAGTTATCCAGACAGATTTAAGCGGAGAAAAAAAATAAAGATCAATCCAAGTAAACTTATTAATTATAGCATTGCAATACCTAAAAACATGAGAATAAGAAAGATGAATGCGTTGTTATTTATAGCGCTGTTACCCGGAGTAATAAGCAGTTGTTCAAAGAAAACCAGTCCTACCCCACCTCCTGCAAAGGATACAGTAACTGTTCGCCAGCAATCGCCGGTTGGTGATGTGGTGGGCAAGGTAGTTGTTGGTTACCAGGGATGGTTTGCAGCAATAGGCGATGGATCGCCAATTAATTTGTATTGGCATTGGACTCAAACCTGGGAGCAGCAACCATCGCCAACTAATACCGGAATTAGCGCGTGGCCCGATGTACGCGAGTATACCAGCACTTTCCCAACAAAATATCCCAATTTAAATAACGGCCAGTCGGCAAATGTATTTTCGTCATTTAGCGATCAAACCGTTGATATTCAGTTTAAATGGATGAAGGATTATGGCATTGATGGCGCTGCGCTGCAACGCTTTAACCCCAGTGGTTTGGAAGGCCCTGTACGCGATGCCATGGCCACTAAAGTAAAAATAGCTGCAGAAAAGAATGGTGTTAAATTTTACATTATGTACGATGTAAGCGGCTGGACAAACATGGCTACCGAAATGGAAGCTGACTGGACAAGCAAAATGTCGGCACTTACATCATCTCCGCAGTATGCCAAACAAAATGGTAAGCCGGTAGTGTGTATTTGGGGCTTTGGCTTTAGCGATGATAACCACAATTTTACTTCAGATGCCTGTACCGCTGTGATCAAATGGTTTCAAAGCAAGGGCTGTTATGTTATTGGCGGTGTGCCAACTCATTGGCGCGATCAGAATAGTGATTCAAGGCCGGATTTCTTAACCACTTATAGAGCTTTTGACATGCTTTCGCCATGGATGGTGGGAAGAATTGGCAATGCCAATGAGTCCGATGGCTATTATGCAAACACAAATAAAGCTGATGAAGCCTATTGCCGTGCTAATGGCATTGACTATCAACCCTGTATATTACCAGGCGATTTGAGCGCCCGCCAAAGGGCACATGGCGATTTTATGTGGAGGCAATTTTACAACATGACCAAGGCAGGCGCCCAGGGCCTTTATATCTCTATGTATGATGAATTTAACGAGGGCAATCAAATAGTTAAAACAGCCGAAAGTCAGGCATTTGTACCGGCAGGACCAAGAATAATAGTAAACGGGGTAGCAGGGCCAAATTTCGTCTCACTTGATGAAGATGGCACAGCCTGCTCATCAGATTATTATTTAAGGTTGACTGGCGATGGTGCTAAAATGTTCAAAGGATTAATCCCCCTTACAGCAACAAGGCCGACCAAGCCGATGCCGTAAGTAATTAAAAAGCAATCACCAAACCCTTATACATGTTAAAACGAAACGGGCTGATTGAAAAATCAGTCCGTTTTTTGTTAAACCTTTCTTGTTATTCTGAGCGAGAGCGAAGAATCTTCTGCTGCTGAAAGATCTAAGTTATGCTTGTTCTGCATTCTTACCCCACGTATGAGATTCTTCGCTCTCGCTCAGAATGACAAATAAAAAAAAATATGTCCGGATCTCACCCCGGACATACGAGCTATCAAATAAGATAACATCAGCTAAACCCCGATCAAAGTTTATTTACCGGAAAAACTTACGGCCTAAGCCCTAATATTTTTCATCCGCACATCCGCAATCCGCACATCTAAAATCATTTCACATAAAAGCTGCCCCTTGCCCTTATATCTTCAGAAGAGCTGCCAACCATTATTTTAAATTCACCGGGCTCAACAACATGTTTCATTTGCCGGTTCCAGAGCATCAATTCTTTATTATCTATCTTAAAATTCACCGTGCCGCTTTCGCCTGGTTTCAGGCTGATTCGCTGAAACCCTTTTAATGATTTTACCGGTGTTGTAACGCTGGCTATCACATCGCGCAGATAAAGCTGTACTACTTCAGTACCCTCAACCTTACCTGTATTTTTAATACTGATGCTAACATTAACCGACCCGCTAACCGGGATAGTTTTCGGACTAATGTTTAAACCCGAATACTGGAATGTAGTATAGCTTAATCCATGCCCAAACGGAAACAAAGCAGATGTGTCCTGGTCAACATATACGTGTCTTGATGTGGGCTTATGATTATAATAATATGGCAGTTGCCCTACAGATCGTGGAAAAGTCATCGGCAATTTACCGGATGGGTTAACATTTCCAAGTAAAACGTCGGCAACTGCAAGCCCTCCTGTATCACCCAAAAACCACGATTCAACTATGGCCGGGATCTTTTTAGCTATCCAGTTTATACATAAAGGCCGCCCGTTAAAGAGCACTACCACTGTAGGTTTGCCGGTTTCGTATACCGCTTTAATAAGCCGGGTTTGTTGTTGGTTCAGGTCGAGATTTGAACGGTCCTTCCCCTCACCCACTTCATTAATATCTTCTCCTAAAACAACTATAGCAACATCTGAACTATTAACAGTAGTTATTGCTTTTTGCAGATTTTCATTTTTCACTACTAATGTGGTATCTGCCGAATAGCCCGTTTCGTATTTAATATCGAGCTTATTCCCTGCCCTTAGTTTCAGGGCTGCAATTATGGCAACGCCTTTACCCTGTTTATTGGCGTATCCTCCCAAATAAGTACTTTGGGCCAGCGGACCAATTACCGCTACCTTATGTACGTTGGCGCCAAGCGGTAATATTGAATTATCGTTTTTTAATAAGCTGATCCCTTCCTGAGCAGCTTGTAAAGCAACTGCACGGCTGGCATCAGTATGGTTTACCTTTTTAAGCAATCGCTCATCAATATAAGGATGGTCAAACAAGCCCAGCATAAATTTAACCCTCAGCACATCAGCTACCGCCCTGTTAAGGCTGCTTACAGATAGTTGTTTATCTTTTAAAGCATCCTTCATAGCTGTTAAAAATTGCTGGTGCGGAAAATCGTAGAACTGCATGTCAAGCCCTGCGTTAACGGTTTGCGCCAGCGCATCAGCAGGCGTTGCCGCAACACGGTGATTATTTAAAGACATCTTTATTGCTCCAAGATCAGACAGCACGAAGCCTTTAAATCCCCACTCCTTGCGCAACACATCTGTTAATAACCAATGATTATCCACGCATGGCACCCCGTCTATTTCGCTGTAGGCAGCCATCATCCCCATTGCCCCTCCTTCTTTTACGGCTTTTTCAAATACATATAAAAATGATGACCGTGCTTCTCTTTCGCCAATATTTACAGGAGCCATATTACTACCGGCCTCGGGTATGCCATGAACAGCAAAGTGCTTGGGTTCAGAGATCACCGCATCAGCATCACTCAGTTTATTACCTTGCATACCCTTTACCATAGCTACACCATTTGCTGCTGCCAGGTACGGGTCTTCACCATAAGTTTCTTCAACCCGCCCCCATCTTGGGTCGCGCGGGAGGCAAAGCACAGGGCCCAGGATCATGTTAACACCATGTGCACGTACCTCAGTTGCTATAATTCGCCCGGCTTTATGGACAATACTCGTATCCCATGCGCCTGCTAAAGCCATGGGCGTTGGAAAGGTGGTGCTGCCCAAACTTTCATAACCATGAAGCCCCTCTTCAATAAACAATACGGGTATACCTAACCTTGTTTTTTCAAGTGCATAGCGCTGTATCTGGTTGGTAATTGCTGCACTTAAAGGATAAAGATCATGTACAGAGCCTATGCCTTTTGTGCCGATATTAATTTTTGCACTGTCGGACATTGCTGCGGCTTCGTGGCCCTGCATATTGGCAACTTCGTGCCCCCAGTACATATCCAGCTGCCTGATCTTTTCTTCAGTTGTCATCCTGCTTAAAAGGTCGGCAACACGTTTTTCTATGGGTAATTTAGCGTCCTTATAGGGGAGCTTAACAGGTGGTTTCGGGTTGTTAAATGAACAAAATGATATTGTTAAAAGAGCCAAAATTGAGGCATTCTTTTTCTTCATACAATTAATAATAGGATAAGTTAATTTTTATTAAAGTTGATTTGCCCACGCAACATGCAAGGTTATAATTGTTTATAGAGCTAAACTATACGGGATAACTAATAAGAGATTAATAAAACATTAATCCTTTAAAATCTCTACAAAAAGGTGTTTTTAAATCTTTTTTGATGGATAGGATGAAATGCTCAGTAGCACAATTGAGTTAAATTTATTAAAGGCGAACTACCTTTTTCAGTCCATTATACATAATTATCCTGTCAGTTTTTGCTACTCCCATGCCAGTGCCATGATTTACATTAACCAGGGTAACGCTAAACGTTCTGTTTTTTAACATGCCAGGATAGTTTCCTTTGCGAGAATCAATAGTGAGTGTTTTCGCTTTATCATTCCATATAAATTTGATGGTCGAATAAATACCCTTTTCGTAGTCATAATTATCATTTTCGTCCTCATAAAGTGTAAATGCGCCATCTGCACCTGGATATATTCTCAATT
The DNA here is from genome assembly GCA_013286325.1 of Bacteroidota bacterium. Taxonomy (GTDB): domain Bacteria; phylum Bacteroidota; class Bacteroidia; order Sphingobacteriales; family Sphingobacteriaceae; genus Mucilaginibacter. The sequence continues at coordinate 20,747 of JABDFZ010000023.1, forward strand.
CAATGTTTTTCAGATCCCTTTCACCTGTATATTGCTGAAATGGCCCTATCGGGATAATAGAGCCTGCCTTTACATATAATGGCATAATATCAACAGGAGCTTCCTTTTTAATAAACTGTCCGCCTTTTATTTTATCACCTGTCCAAAAGTCGAACCAGGTATGTCCTGCAGGAAGGTATACCTGTTGCGATTTAATGGTATTAAAATTGACCTGGTCATTAACCGTATTTGTGTACATCGAATCAGTTACGGGGCAAACCAAAAAGGCTTTGCCAAACATATATTCATTATTAATGTCGAGTACTTTTTGATCTTCAGGAAAATCCATTACCAGCGCACGCATCATGGTTGAGCCATTAGCTGTAATATCCCACGCGTTCGAATAATTATAAGGCAATAAGCGGTAACGCAGGTTAATGTACTTTTCTATAGCATCATAAGCCCAGTCTCCCTTTTTACCAAACTGATAGATCTCCCTGGGCATGTCCGTTCCGTGCGAGCGCATTATTGGGCAAAAGGCGCCAAATTGTAGCCAGCGTACATATAGCTCCTGGTAGGGAGCATCAATCCCTTTATGGTAAAGTCGGCCACCCCAAAAGCCTCCTATATCAGTATTCCAGTAAGGGATGCCTGATAATGAAAGGTTAAGACCACCGGATATTTGTTTACGCAAAACACTCCAGTCAGAAACAATATCGCCCGACCAAACCGTCGTAGCGTTCCGTTGCTGCCCGGCGAAGGCAGAGCGTGTGAGTATAAATACACGTTTATCCGCGCTTGTTTCGCGCTGATGCTTATATACTCCCCCGGTTGTTGCCAAAGGGAAAGCATTACGCACCTTTCTGAAGGTTCCTAAATACGTTGGGGTATTATCATCCCGCTCTTTAGCTTGTGAATGATCTGGTTCTGTAGAATCAAGCCACCAGCCATCCATTCCGATGGAGAAAATATTTTTGTTCATATAGCTCCAGTACAGGTCGCGGGCCTTTGGGTTAAAAGGATCATAAACCTGCACTGTTGGCGTAGTAGGATAGCTTAGAAAATACTTATATAAAAACCCGTTACTTTTCATATCAGCCCATATTTTGGTTTGATTCCCGAAGTCAGGCCATACCGATATAATAATATGTGCATTCAACTGGTGCACACTATCAATCATAGCTTTAGGATTTGGATAATTAGGGTTACCAAATTCGGTAGAGTTCCACTTTGATTCCTCAACACCCCAATATTGCCAATCCTGCACTATTCCATCAAGAGGCACATTAAGCTCGCGGTATTTTTTTATTACGCCAACCACTTCCTGTTGACTTTTGTAACGCTCCCGGCTTTGCCAGTAACCAAATACCCAGCGCTGAAACATAGGAGCCTGGCCTGTTAAATAACGATAGCCGGTAACTACCCCATCAGCATTGCCTCCATATATAAAATAATAATCGGCGCAATTACCCACTTGCGATGAAAAAGAAGTCCCGGCTGCATTGTCATCAAAAACGGTGGTCGAATAATTATCCCAAAACACACCATACCCTTTTGACGATTGCATAAAAGGGATCCCAATCTCCATATTTTCCTGCTTCAGCGTGATTTTTTGATTACGCTGGTTCATGGAACCTCTCTGGTGCTGCCCTAAACCATATATTGCTTCTGCTTGCTGTAATTGAAAGACCTGGCTAACCGCAAATGTATTTTCTATGGAATCTTTAAAGGGTATAAACTTTATTCCGTCCGGCTTCTCGTTTAAAAGCGCAGAACCTTTAATATCATTAAAAACAATCTGTCCGTTTACTCTATTAAGCTTTACCTGGATAGTGTTGCTGCTAATAGTAATGTAGGAATCATTAGCATGGATATTTAATTCCTGTTTTTGAGCTTGCTGAATAACGGATAAACTATGCTTGCCGTTATTTATTCCTGCAGGTGATTTTATTATCCTTACGATTTTCGGGGTGAAAAACTGAATCTCAATATCAATAGCGTTTACACGCGTTTTAATGCCCAGCGCTGTTTTTACGTAATTTTGAGCGTTAACAGTAACACAACTACAGATAAGCCAAATAATCAGGAACAGATTCGTTTTTTTCATGCTGGTCTTAATATAAAAACTCCATTATTTTGTGTGATTAATAGGAGCTGGCACAGTTTCTGTAAAGGGCACTTGTTTCCGTAACATTTTACTTCCGTATCCGGTTAGGTACAAATAATAATCATTTGGGATATCGTCCTCATAAGTAACAAAATGGCTTAAACCAACCGGAGGATTCTTGGACGCTTTAAGAATAGCTGTACCCTCATCAACTTCATCAAACATGGCCACATACAACTTGTCAGCCCCTTCCTCTATTGCACCTGTAATTTGCTTCCAGTAAAAATGCCCCCGATTGCGCGGGATTTGATTTTGCGGGGCGCGAGGGTTCATATTATGCCAGCTAAAGCCGGGGAAAACGGTCGGTACATAGTCAAGCTTATTCGCCTTGCACCAGGCTATATCATCAGCGATACGGCTTTTAAACGCCGGATATGCATCCTCATTAAACCGCCCTACAAACCAGGGATGAACAATGTCTACTTTCTTTAACAGATCATGTAAGTGAGGGTCTTTTTCCGTATCATTCCCAAAATCGCGCCAATAGGTGGGCACACCAAGTAAAACAGCACATCCGCCATAAACAGGATCATTCTTTAAAAAATCAATGATCCTTTCCGCTTCAGCCAGGCCATATCTGCGATGATCATTAAAGCCTACTCCCCAAACAGCAACCAGTGGTTTACCATTATGATATAGCCAGGTTTGGTTATTGCCCTGATTGGTTAATTTCATGCTATCGACCAAATGCTTCCAGTCTTTTATCACCAATGAATCACCACCTGCGCCCATACCCGAAAGATCATACATCAATGAAATCGCCCTATGGTATTTTTGTGCCGATCTGAGCGCGTTACCCAAAACTACATCGTTATGATTGCGCCCTCTGCCGCGTTGCACATCGCCAATAAAACGTTGCACTAACACACCATCTATTCCGTATTGCTGCATCCACTTAAAATGGGTATCAGTTGATGAAGCATCGTACGAACTATATAAGTAAGCATCACTGCCATCGGCCAGTTTAAACGGCGATTTATAAGTCTTTTTATATTCGCTTACATCCGGCCATATATCAACGTTGGTACTCCCCGGCTCAAATTTCCCATGCGACAGGTAGTGGTTCCAGCCCCGGCCTGCACCATCGTCAGGAGCGTTAAACCAGCCCTGATAACCCGCCATTACAAGCCCTTTATAACTTTTAAATGCCGACGTTTTACTATGCTTTTGCTGACTGTACCCAACAGCGCACAGCAGTAGCATCAGGATGCTTAAAAATTGTTTTTTCATCAGGAATAAATTTATATGTGTTTCTTTTTTTGGCTAGATCAGATCCCCCAGCTTTTATTGGGTTTTGGCCCCATTTCCAGTTCAAGCACCCCGCCTGCAATTAGCTGTTCGTGCGTAAACCAGGGTTTATTTAAAACCTCGCCGTTAAATTTTGCGCTCTGGATATATTTATTGATCACCGAACAATTATTAGCCACCATTTTAAACTGTTTTCCATTTGGAAGGTTGATAGTAACCTTACTGAATACTGGGCTGCCAATAGTATACACAGGTTTGCCAGGCGTGACAGGGTAAAAGCCCATAGATGAGAACACCACAAAGGCAGACATCCCTCCCCCATCTTCATCGCCCGGGATTCCGAAAATATTATCCTTGTACCAAACGTCTAACAAAAAGCGGATGCGTTTTTGAGTTTTCCATGGTGCGCCCGCATAGTTATACAAATAAGGGATATGAAAACTTGGCTCATTACCCATAGAGTACTGGCCAACCAGACCGGTAGCATCAGGAAACTTTGCCCAAAATTCATATTTGCTGCGATCTAAACTTTCGCGGAATGTTTGATCGAGCTTAGCCTGGAATCCATCATTGCCACCCATTAAATTGATTAGGCCAGGGATATCTTCCTGAACCTGCCATAAGTAGGTCCAGCCATTGTTTTCGTCATAATAATCACGACCGCCCATGCCGCCATCAAATTTAGGGTCGATGTTGATCCAGTTGCCGTCCTTGTCTTTGGGAATAAACATTTTTCTGTCCGGGTTCCACAGGTTTTTGTAGTTAGCACCACGCTTGGTAAATGTTGTTGCATCTTCCGGCTTTTTTAGTTCCTGCGCCAGTTGACCAACGGCCCAATCGTCATAACTTCCGCCAAGCGTTACAGCTACCGCTTGTCTTTTTTCAAATAAGTGTACCAGGCTTACTGTCTCCTTTTCGCCTTTTTGCAAAGCAGGGAAGAAACCGTTTTTGTAGTAAAAATCATCAAGCTCACACTTAGGGCCATTTTCCCAAGGTAACATAGTGGCTTGTGTCGCGTTTTTCAGTGCGCCTTCATAAGCCTTATCTACATCAAATCCCCTTATGCCTTTGCGGTAATCATCCAAAAACATAATAGTTGAATGAAAGGCATTCATACAAGGGTTATCGCCAAATAAAACCGGAAATGTGGGCATCCAACCGCTTTGCTGATACATATTTACATAAGAATTCAGCATGTCCGATTCCATAGTAGGGTTTAATATCGATCTCAGCGGATGCAGGGCCAGGTAAGTATCCCAAACCCAGTCATCAACATAAAAAGGTCTTGTGCTTTCATGTATCTTTTTATCATATCCACTATAGTAATGCCCGTCTTCATTTATATTCACCATCCGCTCATTGCTGCGGTATAAAGCAGTATAAAACGATCGGCGTTGTGCCTCGGTTCCCCCTTCTATCTGAATCTGGTTAACCACTTTTGCCCAGGCATTTTTTCCAGCCTGCATTAACGCAGTAAAATCAACACCTGTAAACTCTTCTTTAAAGTTTTGTTTGGCCTGTTCCGGGCTGATGTATGATATAGCGTATTTAAACTCAATATTATCAGGAGCATCGGCGGTAAATGTGATAAATGATTTAACGCCTTTGCCTTCAATTGAGGTTTGGTTAGATAATGCGCCATCTTTAATTACACCTGCTGCTCCTTTTGCGTTAAATTGTCCGTAAACATAAACCTTAATATCTCCGTGGTAGGTTTCCATGCCTGTAACTTCATTACCATTACTAAAGCTCCATTGGGCATTTCCATCGTTATATACACTAAAAAGGATACTCTTGGCAGCAGTTTTAGCCGGGAATGAAAATTTATATTCCCCTACTTTTTTGCCGGGGGTAAACTCGACTGTAATATCCTTATCAATCAGATAGGTTGAATAATACCATGGCCGGGTAACCTCAAGATCATTATCATATGGCATTCTCTTTTTCCACGAATCCAGGGTAACAGGTTTATCATCCGGTTTTATAGCGAATACCTCACCTAACCTATGCGAAACCATGTTAAGCGGGAAGCTGGAGATTTGGTCATCAATATAATCGGCCCGTTTTGGATACATCCTGATCATTTGATTTGGCAGATGCATGGTTGGGCGCGTTGGCTCCAAAAGCTGCCCTACGTTGCCGATACGTGGATCGATATAATCAAGATTGTCGATACTACTTTGTGCATATGCGCTTATAGCAGTAATACTATAGCATACAGATAAAATAACCGGCCTTAGTAACCGGGAGATATTAATAACCATCTGTTAAATTTTATAATTGGTTTACAGTTCCAAAATTGCTCATTAAGCTTAATGAACTATTAATATTTGATTAATCAGGAAAGAAAAATGAACATTGTAACAGATTTTATTCAAGAATCGAATTAAAATCGCGGTTAAAGGCCTCTCCGTAAATTACTTTATATTCTTTGTTAAAGTTCTCGAAGGTGTTTTTTGCCAAGGAATGCTTTCCGATGTGCGATAAGGCTTTGCATTTTATGATCATAGCTTCTTCATTAACCGGGTCGAAATAGAAAATATCATTGGCCAGCTTTATTAAAAACTCCGGATCATCAGCAATCCCAACACTATTTGCAAATTGAATATAGGAATCAATAATTTCGTTGGATACTTCAGATTTAAAGGCATCAAGCCACTCATATTCAATGTTCGATAAAAAGTTGCCCCGCTGCGTAATATGAGTTAGCTGAATGATCTTTTCTTTGTTCAGTTTGCTTTTATTAGATACGATATTCAGGTAAGTATGATAATCAACAAATATGCTGTTATAATCAATTTCTATCTTCCAATAGCCGGTATCTTTTGATAAATGGCAACCGCCCATCTTATCAAGCAATGATTTTAGCTTGGCAATATTTACCGAACGATTATTACGCGCGCTTTTTTCTGATTTATCAAACCAAAGAATCTCGTTTAATTTTTCGGAGCTTACTCCCCTGTCCAGCTTTATTGAATACAATACAATTACAAGGAACAGCTCCTTTAACAGCGGGGTGAAATATTTAGTGATCTCATTTCCTTCCGGAGTAAATAGCTGTAGATCGCCAAATAAAAATATAGTGTTTTTGTTGTTATGTTTGGTAAGGTCATCTTCTGCTAACGGCTCGTGATGATCGGCATAATGGTGTAAAGTTTGCAATTCTTCACCCAGCTTAACAAATTGCCCTGCTGCTTTTGCTTTTTTATTACGCCGGTAAAGCATAAAGTATACGGTTATTAACAACGCTATAATGCAAAGAACCACTATCCATAAAATAATACCGGGTGAGCTACTCTCAAATAATTTAGTGGTTAATGGCTCTGGTGGACTTAGCAGTGAGTAAATTTTTATCCTTGTTTGTTCGTTCTCCCTGAACAGTGTAACTGCAAGAAATTTGCCGCTATGAGGAAAATAGCACATATCGGCAAACGAATTGATATCGTGAAACTTATAAGGAATAGTATCGCCCACCAGGTGATAATCGGGCTTGTTCAAAGAGCCTTCTATCAATTGCAGGCTCGAATTAAATTTATGCTGAGGGAAAATAAGGCCGTAGAACGATTTTGTCTTTTCGTTAATAACTAATGAATTGGCAAATACAAAATCCTCATTAGTTGTATTTATAGTGAACAGTTTTTTAAAGCTATTGTCTTTAACCGTAAACCGCATCATATCGTACAAGTTACGCGGGTTCACTATCTGCTGACCTGAGGCGCTGCCATATCCACCAATTATATAGGCAGTATCACCTGTGGCTGTTGTACCTAACCCGGCCAAATAGCGTGGTGTAAAGGTGTCTCCCTTAACTTTTATTTTTTGCCAGGTCCCGGTTGCTATGTCATACCGTTTAACAGTATCCTTATAAACCAGTTGTCCGTATCCTCCAATGGTATATATAGAACTATCTGCTTTATAAAAAAACTTATTCAGGTGCCCATTGTCCGTTGCCGGATTTTTGAAACCCCTATCCCACCGTTTAGTATTAAAATCATAAGTGCCTATAGCCTTCTGATCTATATAAATATAATATAGCTTTCCGTTATTGAAAAGGGCTTGGTCGCCGGGTACAAGGGGCTGCCTGCCGGAGCTGTAGGCTACACTTTTTAGCTGTGGTTTTTTATCCACCAAAAAAGTGATCAGCGAATCCTGCGAAATAATATGAACAGCCTCGCTGGCTGCGTCAAAAGCCAGACTTACATCACCAGGTACTGTAAATTCCTTTTCCATTTGCCAGTTGCGATGCCGCGCTTTTATCCATAAAGGATTAGTTACCGTTCCGTTATTTTGGTTCACGGTTTCATTTGCAACATTGCCTTCCCATTCGTTAAGCGGCCAGTTGGCTAAAAGAGTACTGTTTTGCAGCACATTTACATCCCTTATTTTTAAAGGGGGAAGATCGGTGGTTTGATACTGCCGATAAGCATTGGCACCAAAAAGCAGCTTATAGTTTTTGCTTTGTTTAAGGTGAACACCCGATTCGGAAATTGTTTCTCTGCCTGAAATCACTGTGATCTTATCGTTTTTGTAATCAACAATTATCCGCAGCTTGTTCCATTGCTCAAATAGCCGCTTATCATCAATATTGAACGATATTTTTGAAAGCCTTTCACCGATAATAATTTTAAAATGCCGGGTATTAGCCTGGTTATCATATACAAGGTCGATATTTTGCTTATCATCATTAATAAGCCTTAATATATAGCCGAAATAAATTTCGTGGTTGGGAATAAATGAAAGATCAAAAGACACTTCAAGATTGTCTTTTTGCGAAACGTTATTCAGGCTAAGATCCAGGGTTGTGCGTTTATCCTGTACAACTTCGTGGCTATAAAACCCAAGTCCATACGATTGCGCATTAACAGGCAATGTGAACAGGATGTTTAATAAGATAACCGCAATTGCTCCAGGTAAAAAAAATCTCATGTTGATAAGTACACGTTCAGCACTAAAACGTGAGTGCCCTCTTTATATCGTTTATAATCAGGTCAAAAAACATTATTCACATGTAGATGACAGGTTAGCTAAATTACAATAAAACAATCTACATTCAAAATTATGATACAATGAAACCTGCTTTAAAAACCGGCACAATTAATTGGTATAAATTTAACAAATATTAGTACTATTTTGCCATTTATCTATTACCGGTCACTGGAGCTCTGTTGTCTGCAATAAATTCAGTAATAAGGGTAGATTTTGGTTGAGAGGTGCAGCCCGGGATATAAGCCCGGGGGATATTTAAAAATGAATTTCATTTACCTTACTTACTTTTAGCCATATTAACCACATCAGCCATTCGGCTGGCAGGTGTCACTTTTAGGCTAATAAGTTTTCCTTTTTCAACCCTACCTTCTACAGTAGTGTTATAGGGGGCGTTAAGTTTAAAATCCGCATCCCAGCCGGCAGGCCAGGCGGGCAAAAGCATAATCTTTTTTCCGTCAACTTGCATCAACATCTGTTGAAGGCCATTTTCACCGTTACCACCGTTATCTTCATCGGGGCTATAGTCGTTGCCTTTATCCCAAAAAGCAGGAAATTTAAAATGAGAGTCCTTGCGGGTAAGCGCAAAGCTTACGTATTCTTTCGCAACTTCTGCATTGCCTATCATGGCCGCCTGTATAGGGTCCTGCACCCAGCAGCCTTTCGCTCGTTGTTTTCGGGCGTTAAACGTATTTACGGCAACATCCAGGTCCGGCTTACCTAATCCATAAAGCCTGAATGGATATATGGCATATAGTTCAGGATTTTCACTATTAAATGATTTTGCTGTTTGTGGCCCTGTATAAGGTAACAGCACTGTTTTATCATTTTCAGTTGCAGTTGGTAAAGGAGGTAACTCATCATAGAGCTTCCGCCATTCCAAAAGCGTTTTTTCATCCACCATTCCTACGGGTAGTTTTATCATCCTGCTCAGTACAGCATGTAATCCAGCAATATCGGGTGCGGGATTATGCACCTTCCAAAACATTTCAATCGAATTATCAGGATCGAGTAGAAGCTTGCCGGTATTGTCGCGTTCAAAATGCTGGTCAAAAAATTGCAATCCGGCTGTAGCTACCGGCAATAACATTTTCCTGGCGAAGGCTTCATCACCGGTATATTCATAATAATCAAGCATCATCATACTCAACTCCAGTATCGGGGTGAAGTAATGGTTGGTATAATAGGCTTTAACATCGGGTCCCATAAATTTGAGTCCTCCCCAAAAGGGAGCAGTTTCTGCAAAATATGCGCCTTCATGATGATAATATTCCTTAACCTGTGCTTTGTTGGCCGGTAATATATTTGTATACATCAGGAAGAATGGCAGCATCATATCGAAGTCGCCGGCCATAAGCCTCGGCCAGTACATCGGTCTTGTATTCTGAAACCAGTATTGCCCACCCCATGCTCTGAAATCAGCATTTTCGTTTTTCTCAGGATTGTTCACTACAAAAATTGACCCATTGAATTTTATTGGATAGGCCCCTCTCCCGGCGCAGGCTGTAACAAAGCGCTGCAAAACATATCCTTGTGTTACCTGCTTAGCTTGCTCATCGCCATGTACAAATACCCAGCTGCGCTTCCAGAATTGCTGCCACCATTGCTGGTGTTGCAGGCGTGCTTGCTCCAGCTTTTGTTTTTCTATTTCACCTATCTGCAACTCCAGTTTAGATAGCCATTGCATGCCGTTGCCCGCAACCGATGTTAAAGGATAAATAGAGATCAATTGGAAAGTGGTCACTTTCGTCGATTGCAATGTTGCTTTATCTTTATTAACCAGTCCATTTCCTTTTATGATCGCACCAAAAGTCAGGTTCGCCAAATGCGGGTCGGCTGTCGATGAATTATGATGGTACCATGCAATACGGTTTTTTTGATCGCTCAAAATGGTATCAGTTAGGCCTGCGCGCCAATTTTCCAATTTTGTATTCACCGTTAAGGGAACGGTGCTCTTGGTTTCTACACGGATAACCGGCTGATTAGCATCAACCCAAACCAGAAAACTCACTGCTGTGTTACCTTCTCCTTCCTGTATTAATATTTCTCCGGTTTTAAGTTTAAGTATTTGTTTGAAGGTAGAACTTTTGGCCAGTGGATTAGGGTTAACAGATACCCTGACTGCGCCTAGCTTCATCAAAACCCCACCCTGTTTCATCCAGGGATCTTTTTGAGCATCAAGCTCACCGCCCCAGGCATCGGTTTTACTGATATAAAATACAAGATCACCATTTTTCTCAACCCAAACGTTCAGGCCAATATCACCATTACCAAGCGGCATAGATTCTTCCGGCCCGGGACCGGGAGAATTCCAGCTAATATTATAAGCATTAAGCAAGGTATCAACTGGCCCCTTATGCTTTAAGCTAAATAATGGCTTCGCAAAGCAAGCATGAATCAATAAAATATTTATAAAAATTGCTACCCCTAACTGCATTCCTTTTTTCTTCATTTTTATTTATGATGATGGTTATTCCCGGTATTGGCTGATGGTATTAAATTTATGCTGTATCCCTGGTTGTAAAAATATTGTTTAATGATGAAAGACTGACTGTAAATGCCACATCGACTTGACTAAAATATAATAGTAAAGACAATTGTAACGAATTAAGAAAAAACATTTTTACAAGTTACTAGGTCGTTCAGAAACGGTGTATACTGCCTCTGTTGGTTAATTGATTATACAAATAAACTTACCCGGCTTAATAAAAGATTAAAAAAGCACTAATTGAAAAGATGATAAAAGTCTTTTTATCACAGGTAGATTTTCTCAGAAATTTGATTTACGATGGAAAGATATATCGAACACCTTTGATCAATGAAGCCTCCGGGTTAATTTTTTTGTAAAATAAAGAGTTGCGAACAAAAAATAGGGTAAAATCTTTTCTAAAGATTTACCCCATAAATAAATAAATAATATATACAAATAAAACCTATCTGTTAAAGGTCATTATCCAGTTTGTCTCCCATGTCTTGCCGGCATCGTCGGAGAACGCTTGTTCAAAACGGCTCGAGTTTGGTGTAATGGCTGAAAAGCCATTTCGGTCCATGATGATTCTTCCCTGAAATTCTTCCTGGTCGTAAAATTGCCCCTTTCCGTCGGCAAACCTGCCAACCATAGGGGTTGTCATAACAGGGTCTGAGCTGTTTGTCCAGTTCAGGCTCCATTGATGCGATTTTGGGTTAAAGAGCCTCAGTCCAACCCCTTCGAGGTGTCCCGCCGGTCCGTCAGCTTCGAGCTCAAAAATGCTTGCGCGCCCTCCCCAGATTTTGTTGACCACAGAAGTGCCGTCATAATCTGTCCAGTTGCTTGAACCTGTGAGAGGTTTTTTCAGGCGGTGAATATGAGTCTTCCACACGCCAAAATGAAAGTCGAAATCGTGCGCACCAGCTACTGTACTTGTGAAAGGTGGCAAAGGCATCCCGTCAGTGGTTGATGCTTTTTCATCCCGCGTCAGTGTAGCCGTAAAATTAGGCTCCCAGGTTTTACCGCCGTCATCCGAAAACGATTGTTCTACGTTATGAGAATTTGGAGTAATGTCCGACCAGACAAATCGAACCAGTATAGTTCGTCCGTTAAATGATTCCTGGTCGTAGAGTTCTCCCCTGCCATTCTTAAACTCGCCGATCTGGGGTTGTTCTATTACCCCCGTTTCGCTATCGGCAAAGTACTGAGCCCATTGATGGGCTTGCGGATTATAAAGAAACAACGTGAGACCTTCAAGATGTCCAGCCGAACCATCAGCCTCTATCTCCTCCAACTGTGCTTTGCCATTCCAAACCTTCCTGACGTGCACTGTTCCATTCAGATCCACCCAGTCGTTTGAGCCTGTAAGCGGGCGCAGGAGGCGGCGGATATGGGTCTTCCATGTCCCTATATTGAAATCAAAATCATGCTGGCCATCGCGTTCTGCCCCGGAATTTTGTTGTGCTGAGCAATTGATTGACGATATAATAAACAGAACAATAAAGGCCAGGAGGAAATTTAGAAAACGCTTTGGCCCGATGTGTCTTCTACCGCTAATTTGAAATTCATTCCCCGCTTCATCAACAGATGGTGCAACGCCGGTTTGTTGGTCTATAGTAATACCTGATATAAACTTTCGATGTAATTTCTTCATTTTAATTAATCTTTTTATTCTGTTTTAATTTTGCGGGTGCAAGGTATTTTTAAAACAATTTGGGAAATTGTACAAAATCGTCATCAGGAAATCCCCCCTATTCATTAAGTTTTTATAAGAATTGGCAAGGGAGATTTGCAATAAATTACTGCATTTTAGAACTAAAATCTATTTCTTATCTTTAGGCTAAAACACATATTATGAAAAAGTTTACGCTAATCGGCCTGCTTTGCACAGCCTTTTTGTTAGGTTATGGTTTCAGCCGTTTAACAACCCCTTTCAATAGCGGTCCGCGCGTTACGGGCATCGGTGGTATTTTTTTTAAGGCTAAAGACCCTGCGGCGCTGAAGGCCTGGTACAGCAAGAACCTGGGCATCCAAATTGGTGGATTCGGTTCAAATTTTGAATGGCACCAGGGCACGGACAGCACAAAAAAGGGCTTTACCATATGGGCGCCGTTTAAGGAAACTACCAAATATTTTCAACCTTCCGAAAAGCAATTCATGATCAATTACCGCGTGGTGGGATTGGGTCAGCTTTTAGCACAAATGAAAATGGCGGGTATCTTGCCGACCGACAGCGTGGAAAAGACAAGCTATGGTAATTTTGTACACCTGATGGATCCTGAGGGTAATAAGATCGAATTATGGGAGCCCAATGACGTGGAATTTGCTAAAATGAGCACCATCACTACCAAATAATAGCAGTTATGTCTATTGAAAAACCCCATCCTTATTGATGTTATTGCCAATAAGCAGAATATTTTATCTCAAACCAAAGGCCTCTTATAAAGATGAGAGGCCTTTTGGTTGAATACAGTGTTAATAGAACGACTTTATAGATAATTTAAAGCGACTTATGGAACAATCCTCGTGCATTATAAATTCTCAATTTCCTTATCTGATAATACTTTGTTCCATATTTGCAGCTCGTCTATTTTCCCAGCGAACCCACCGACCATTTGCAATGGGAAAACCAAAGTTTCCATTTTTATCATTTTTGTTTTGTCTTTATCTGTAAATTGAATAAAATCGCCATACAGTTTCTTTTGTAGTGCCCCATTTACATACAGGCTCGTTCCCTTATTGGTGCCGGCAATTACAATATGGGTCCAGGTGTTTTCCGGAACTACATAATCAAAATCGAAATCATACCCATCCCTTGAAAACCCTAACTTACCTGTTTTTCTCTGTTTTAACTTTAGCGCTGCATTTGGCGATCTAAAAACAATAGCGTCATTTTCATTATTTGCCGAAGGATTGATCCAGAAGGAAACAGTATAATCATAACCAATTTCCTTATAAGGCAACTTGGCAAAACTATTTTTCCCGGAAAAAGACAAGGCGTTTCCTTTTATCCCCGCCACATACGC